>JAHDBG010000010.1 GCA_020630515.1 Gammaproteobacteria bacterium | reverse complement strand
TGATTGAGGCTTGCCAGGCAACCCCGGTTATTCCTCCGAAAAAGAATCGAAAAGCCCTCAGAGAGTATGACAAACATCTGTACAAAGATCGGAATCTGGTGGAAAGACTTTTTCAAAAGTTGAAGCACTATCGACGAATAGCCTCCCGATTTGAGCGCTTAGCCATCACGTACCAAGCCATGCTAAATTTGGTCGCTACTATGATCTGGCTTAATTGAGAACGCCCCCTAATATTTTAAGGTTTAATTATGATTGCAGAATTTAATGATAAAGAGCTGGTTTTGTTGGCTGAGCTTAATCAGAAGCTAATGTTAGCTGGTTCTCCTGCTCATCTGATTACACAAAATCAAGCGAATGATAATAAGTTAAGCTTCAGCCAAATTAATGCATTTTTGCCTGAAACCTCGGCCGGAAAAATCGGTAGTCCCTCATTTCGTCATGACTACCAACTGCGATTTTCTTATATGGCAGGAGCGATGGCGAATGGTATACACTCGGCTCGTATGGTGATTGCGTTAGCTAATGCAGGTATGTTGGGTTCATTCGGTGGTGGTGGTTTAACATTAAATCGCATAGAAGCAGCGATCCGGGAGATACGAGCGCAGACAAGTCGTACTTTTGCTGTCAACCTGCTACATAACCCATCGGAGCCAGAATGGGAAATGGGCGTTGTTCGGGCCTGCATCAGGCATCAGGTTTCAGTTATAGAAGCCTCAGCTTATATAAATCTTTCCCCGGCAATTGTTTATTATAGAGTTAAAGGCATACAGAAAAGTAATAATCAGCTTGTTGCTAATAATAAAATTATTGCAAAAATATCTCGTCCAGAGGTTGCTGCGCACTTTATGTCGCCCGCGCCCGCGAAGATTTTGAAAAAACTGCTTAAATCAGGATTAATTAACGCGGAAGAAGCTGATTTGGCAGGTAAAATCCCGATGGCTGATGATATCACAGTGGAAGCTGATTCGGGTGGACATACTGATGGTGGTACTTTGGTTTGTATTTTTCCTGGGATTCAGCGCTTGGGAAGTCAGTATGCAGAAAAACATCAATATACTAAGCCTTTTCGGTTTGGTGCTGCCGGGGGTATTGGTTGTCCTGAGGCAGTAGCCGCTGCATTACAATTAGGTGCTGATTATATAGTCACGGGTTCCATTAACCAAGCTTGCGTGGAATCAGGTACTTCGGATGCGGTTAAGGCTATGCTATGCCAGGCCACAACTGCTGATACTGTCAATGCACCATCTGCGGATATGTTTGAACTGGGTGCTCAGGTACAAGTCTTACGTAAAGGTAGTATGTATGGCGTGAGAGCGCAGAAACTTTATAATTTATACAAGCAATTCGATAGCATTGACGAAATACCAGAAAACGAAAAAAAGAATATTGAAAAGACAATATTCCATCAGGATTTTGATGAAATCTGGCAGGACACCGTTAAATTTTTCAAAGATCGTTCATTAGAACGTATCATTGAACAGGCTGAAAATAATGCTAAGAAAAAGATGATGCTTTGTTTTCAATGGTATTTAGGTCAATCTTCAAAATGGGCTATTGAAGGCAATGAACAGCGCAAAATTGATTATCAGGTCTGGTGTGGTCCGGCGATGGGTGCCTGTAATCAGTGGTTATCTCTGACACCAATGGCAAGACCTGAAGGTCGGCATGTTGTGGAAATGGGTAACTTTCTGATGAAATGTGCCGCTTATTTGCAGCGCATTAATATTATCCGTCATGCGGATATCCTAGTTAGGCAGCCGTTAACTTCTGCTGTGATAGCCAGTTTGCTGAATCCAGAAGTAAAATAGATATTATTAAATAGTCAACTTACCTCCTACTCTATTAACTAAACAGGAACAAGATGCTATGTCAACTGATACACATAAGTTGGATTTAACTAAATCAAAAAAGTATTACAAAAAAATCTGGGATGTACTCCCTGGTGGTTCTCATTATAATTTTGGCGGTTCTGAGCTCGCTTTTGTTGTGCCTTTTGCAAAAGGCAAGGGAACTAATGTCTGGGATCTGGATGGAAACAAACATCTTGATTTGTTCTGCAAATTTGGTGCGCTCATCGTAGGTCATAATAACCAGGAATATAATGAGATCCTGATTCAGAATATGCAGAAATTAACTTCTGTTGATACCTTTGACCTGGAGCAGGAGCTTTGTGAAAAGCTGGTTAAGTATATCCCAAGTGCTGAAAAGATACGTTTCAGTTTAAGTGGTACGGAAGCAGTCCAGAATGCTTTGCGCTTGGCCAGAGGGTTTACTGGCAAGCCTAAATTCCTGCGTTTCCATGGTCATTATCATGGTAATGCAGATAATGTGATCGGTGGACGCTATAGTGGTGACTTGAATCGTCCTGAGCCTGAAGTGTTTAAAGGCGATCTGTTGGATACTAAAGGCCGTTTCCCGAATACATTACAAGATCAGAGCTTCATGATTCCATGGAACGATGAAAAAGCACTGGAGTATGTATTAGAACAACGTGCCCACGAGATTGCAGCTGTTCTGATGGAGCCCGTTTGTATTAACGGTGGCGGTATTTTGCCTCGGGATGGTTACCTGGAAAAAGCGAAAGAGCTTTGCGAGAAGCATCATGTTCTGCTTATTTTCGATGAAATTATTACCGGCGTTCGTTTTGGCTTAGGTGGCGTGCAGAAAACATTAGGTGTTACACCCCATATTTCAACTTTTGGTAAGGCCTTCGCTGGTGGTGCTATACCGGTATCAGCAATTGTTGGTCGTTCTGACATTATGAATTTTTATTCTACTGGTAAGGTTATTCATGCTGGTACCTTCAATGGTTATCCATTAGGTATTGCTGCAGTTAAGGCAACTTATCAATTGATAGAGCAGGATCCTGATTGTTATGACCGTATGGCTGGCTATATGAAGCAGATTGCGAGTCTGTTTATTAAGGCTGCGCATGCTGTGGATATGCCTCTGGTGGTGCAAGGTATGCCAAACGGTATGGTTTTCCACTCACAGGATCATCTTGTTGAGCGTTCGGAAGGTTATTCGGGAGAAGTAAAATATTGCGATATTATCATAAGGGAAATCAGTAAGCGATATGGTATTCAGTTTTCACCACTTTCCCGGATTTATTCTAATATGATGATGAATCAGGACGATGTGAGCTTGTTTGAAGAAAGAATATTTGAAGCTATGGAAAATGCCCGCAAGATTATTGATATAACCTTTCCGGACGGAGTTGATCAATGGAACAATTAGCTATTGTGACGGGAGCTTCAGGTGGATTTGGTTCAGCGATTTGTCGTGCTTTACTAGAAGCTGGCTATAAAGTTGTTGCGACTGATTTAAACCGGGAAGGATTAGCAAAGTTAGATGAAAAACTGGCTTCCCCGGAAAAATTGATTACTATGACAATGAATGTGACGGATGTTGAACAGATAAAGGGAGTTCAGCATTGCTTGGCTGAAATTCCGGATAGCGCGATAACCGTTCTGGTGAATAATGCAGGAATATTAGCGCGTGCCTTCTGTCTGAAAGAAGAATCCCTGATGCTTGCACAGAAAACTTTTGATATTAATCTACAAGGTGCCTTTAATTGTACAACTGTGTTTAGTCAATCTATGGTGCGGCAAAAATATGGTCGAATCATTAATATTGGCTCAGTGGCAGGTATCTGGGGTGCTGGAGGTGCTGCAGCGTATGCAGCATCAAAAGCAGGGTTAATTAAGGCTTCCGAGTCCTGGGCCCAGGAGTTAGGGCCTATGAATATATGTGTTACATGTGTTGCACCAGGTATTTGTAAAACACCAATGTATGATGAGCTTTTAAAACAAGATGGCGGTTCAACCAGTAAGGAAGAAGAATATGCTAAGTTAATTATACCGGTTAGTCGGTTTGGTACGCCTGAAGATGTTTCTGAAGTTGTCGGTTTTCTGGCTACATGTCGGACGAATTATATTAACTCTGCCGTTATTGAATTAGATGGTGGTATTCGAGTTGGAACACTCAGGTAATTGGGTCTTCATAGTTAGTCAGATTAATTGAAATATTCTCTAAATAGAAAGAGCAAAAAGCATGGTCACATTGGCTCATAAAGGATACGAGGTTTATTTACTCACAGGTAGTACAGGTGTTCTGGGTGGAAGGCTGTTGCTGGAGTTGTTACTCAATACCTGTGCGAAAATTTATTGCCTAGTCAGAGAAAAAGATTTGGTGAAGGCCGACTCTCGTATCCGGGAAATATTGGAGATCTATGATCCTGAGAAACATTGTCAGGATCAATATCACCGGGTGGTTCCTGTCTATGGTAATCTTATGGAAGACCGACTTGGTATGAGTGGAGAGCAGTATTCAGCCTTGATGTCTGAAGTACAGGCGGTTTTTCATTGTGCTGCTAAACTGAGTTTGATTGATAGTTATGAAAAGCTTGTGCGACCTAATGTGGGTGGTACGATGCAGATTGCTGATTTTTGTTTACAAGGAGATATTCCATTACTCTTCACCTCAAGTTTCAGTATGATCGGGGATAAATTATATGAGGAAGGTTTTTGCCTGAGAGAGGATGAATATAGGTATGGGCAGGGTTTTTCAGATCTCGGATATGAAAGAACGAAATTTGAGTCAGAACAATATCTGAATCAGCTTCAGGAGAAAGGCTTGAAGGTGATTATTGTACGTCCAGGTAATATCTGGGGGGATAGTGAAACTGGTTGTTATCCCTTGGTAGGTACGACAGTAAAAGGTATATATTATGAAATGGTGCGTTCTTTAGTAGAAACGGGTTATACAATTTACTCGACGGAAGATTTTGATGTAACACCTGTTGATTATGTTGCCAGAGCATGCTTGTATTTTCTTGTATACTCGAAACTCTATACGGGAAAAACATTTAATCTGGTTAACCCGAAAGCGCCGAAATACAATGATATTGTGTATTTTATCCGGGAGGCAGGCTATCAGGTTCGATTGATTCCGGACGAAGATTATTTTGCAGCACTAGATGAAGGTCGAATAGTTCGGAATGAAATACCGTATCAGTCAACATTTACAGATATACTGATGTTATGTGTGGATGAGGATATGGCTGAACATGCCGCTTATGATACATCGCAGGCCGAAGCGTCTCTTATTCCGGCTGAAATTCATTGTCCAGTGGCTGATATATCCTTATTTGAAAAATATCTTCGCTATTGTGTTCAGGCTGGTTTTATTCCTCCTGTGGAAAGACAGAATCCTGCCAAAATTACTGCAGAAAGAAGAAATAAAATTCATATGGAGCATCTGTATGATGCAGATCTTTAAATTAATGTAGTGTGGCAATTGATGGCCCGATTTAATGTCAATATTTTAACGGCAGAATTTAAGTCATTATTTTTATAATATAGAGTCATGCTATGTTTATGTTAACTCAGTCAAAAAATATTCATCTTAAATATAGAATAATCAAAGGAGATAAAGAGATTGGTTTTTCTTGTTCTGAGATTGAAACCGGAAAAATAAATGATCAGCTTGTGGTGAAAAAAGAATCTATCTGGAATGTCAGGATTGGTGGTTTTCTGAAAAATGAGGAAAGTATAGAAGTTGAGACTATCTTATTTAAAAATGGTAACATTATCCGATATGAAGGATTGAGTAATGAAAATGATAAATATTCTTCAGTTTGTATGCGGAATATCGGGGGATTATTTATTATTGATTCTGAATATGGAAAGCAAAAGTCTATTGACTTGCTTGAATTAAAAGATTTTGATTGTACATCAGAAGAGTTGGTTCCATTATTTTTATCTTCGGAAAAAAAATCTGCGACTTATCAGGTGTTTGATTTGAGTCGGTTTGACATAGAACAGGTTGAAGTCAATGTGCAGGAAACTGAAACTATCGATGCTATAAATAAGAAATGGCCTTGTCAAGTTGTTATTATAAAGAATCTCAGCCAACCAGTGACTACGAAAAAATGGATGTGCCTTCTTGATGATCAGCTTGTCAGTATAAAGGAAGTTGAGGTGGAATCTGGTGATGAAAAACTTGTTTTATTAGGATCATTGGAAACTGGATCTTAAAGAGATGAAAATGAATTTAAATATTGCTTTTTTACAAACTGACCTTGTATGGCAGGATCCAGACCAAAACAGAAAAATAATCAAACAAAAAATAGAACAGATTCATAATGCTGATTTAATCGTTCTTCCGGAAATGTTTACCACTGGTTTTAGTATGGCACCCATTGATTATGCTGAATCTATGGATGGTAAAACAATTGATTGGATGCGATCTCTTGCATCAAAAAAACAAGCAGTTATTACTGGTAGTATGATGGTAAAAATTTTATCTGGCTATGTTAACCGGTTACTCTGGGTGACGCCAGATGAGAAAATTTTATTTTATGATAAATGTCACTTGTTTACTTTTTCTGGTGAACATCAGCATTATCTTCCTGGAAGACAACAAGTGCGATTCGAATTAGATGGATGGCGGATCGCACCTTATATTTGTTTTGATCTGAGATTTCCTGTATGGTCCAGGAATAAAGCAGAGGAGCCTTATGATCTTGCTTTATATGTAGCCAATTGGCCAGCGCGCCGTAGCTTGCAATGGCAGGCCTTGCTTAAGGCAAGGGCTATTGAAAATCAATCTTATGTCCTTGGTGTTAATCGAGTGGGCGTGGATGGTAATGATATATTGTATTTAGGTGACTCTCAGCTGATTAGCCCACTAGGTGATGTTTTTATCCATGTACGTGAAATAGAACAAGTTGCTCAGGTTTGTTTAAATAAAGATGTTTTGAATGAGGTGCGCGAGCAATTTCCTTTTCTTCAGGAAGCTGATGCATTTCGGTATTTACCTAAAGATGCTCATGTGTAGTGGTCAAGTATTTTCGTACCATTTGAAGAGGTGAGAAATGGCTTAGGCGGCTTTGGCTTCAGCCTGCACAGGAGCCAGATAACGGTTGTAGCTGTGCCCTCGTTCAAAGTTGTAGTATTTAATGTATTTGAGCACATCAGTTTGAGCCTGATCGAAGCTGTCATAGCCGTATTTTGGCATCCACTCCGATTTGTAGCTACGAAAGACGCGCTCCATGGGGCTGTTGTCCCAGCAGTTGCCTCGCCGACTCATGCTTTGCTGAATCTGATAGCGCCAGAGCCGTTGTCGAAAGGCCAGACTGGTGTAATGACAGCCCTGATCAGAATGAAACATCACACCTTTGGGGCAGCCTCTGGCATAGTAGGCCGTGGTCAGTGCCCGGCCTGTCAGGACGGAATCCGGACTGTCTGAGCAAGCCCAGCCAATGATCCGTCGGGCATATAAATCAATCACAAGAGCGAGATACAGCCATTGCGTGCCTGACCAGATGTAGGTCACATCACCGCACCAAACCTGATTGGGCCGATCTGTCGCAAATTGCCGATTGAGGTGATTATCGGCAATATCTGATGGCTTAGTGGCTGGCTTGTAACGATGTTTTCCGGGTTGTTTGCTGGTCAGGTTGGCCTCTTTCATTAAACGCCTCACTTTGTAACGTCCGATACGTTCACCTTCCTGTTTCAGCTGGCCTGTCAGCGTTCGGCTACCGGCAGCCTGTCGGCTGGCCTGATGCAGCGAAACCACCTTGGCTTTCAGACGCTCCCGCTCTGTATTGACCGTGTTTTTGCGTTTCTGATACGAATAATAAGTGCTGCGCGGGATGCTGAATACCTGGGATAATTCACGTTTCGGACAGTCGGCGCTCAAGATATCAACCAACTCTATACATTGGTCATTTCCGACATCCTATGCTTGATTTACCCCCTTCAAATAGTATGACATTATTAGACCACTATACATGGTGACAAAATGACTGGTAACACTGATGTTCCGTCCGATGCTTATGTGGACGTGCAATTAAAAGATGAACATTTTCATCTGTATTATATTGACCCTGAGTTTGATGGTGAATTCGTTGATGCAGCTGAAGAAGAAGAGTTAAGCAAACAGGCCCATGAATATTATTTAGATGATTTATTCAAATGTGTTCCAATTCAAAAAGGTGACACTATTCTGGATTTAGGTTGTGGAACCGGGATGACAGCAACCTGGCTGGCAAAGAAGTTTGGGTGTGTCGTGTATGGTGTCGATATTGTAGAAAAAAATATATCTGTAGCAAAAGAAAGAGTTAAACAGGAAAAATTAGAAAATCTTGTGCATATGCAACAAGGTGATGCTGCCGAAATAGACTTTCCGTCGGAAAAGTTTAACCATGTGATTAGTGTTGAAACACTTTACCATATAGAAGACAAAATAAAATTGTTTTCGAAAGTGGGCGAAATTTTAAAACCTGGGGGGTATTTGGCATTTTCAGATTACACTTTGGAAAGACCTTGCTCACAGCTTTTGGAGTCGACAGTTCAGGATTTGATCGAAAGTAAGTTTTTTGTTAGTGTGAATGAATATCGTGATATTCTTACAAATACGGGGTTTATGAATGTGCGTGAAGAAAATGTAAGTCAATATACCATTGAGAAACTTATTGAGGTTGAAAGAAAAAGAGGATTCCAAGGTTTTAAAGATATATATCCGAACTCCTTTATTCATCGTATTATGGTCACTTTGTTTGCTCCGATAATTGCCAGGATAGTTTACAAAGGTGCGAAAAAAGAAAAGTTCAGACTTAATTTTATTGCATATAAAAAATTATGATTTGTCCTTGAAATTTGAAGTAGGCGTATAACGTTGCTCAGAACAACGATATTTATGCCAGATGATGTGATAAGAAATAAAGCGCGAATTAATTCGATATCAGCGCGGCCTTTTCTGAAAGTCGCTCATGGATTTACAGTATGGCTTTTTTGCTGCGTTTAGGGGTATTACGGGGATTATTATTATTCTGCGTACTCATCTGTTGTCCGTTGGTCTGGCTGGCGGATACAGAACCGGTCGGATGGGGTGTGGTAACAAGTTATGTTATCCCGAGTCTCGTCGTGTTGCTCGGTTTTGTGTTGTTATTGGATGCCCTGATGAATCGTATCTTCATGCTGGAAAAAGGCGCAGAAAAGCGTGCAGTGCAGCAGTTCAGGTTGTGGTCTGATCTGGGTGCATTTTTCCTGCTGCTGGTGTGCTGGTTGCCCTATTTCAGCACGATTGGCTCAGGGTGAGTTGGTCGGTAAAATTTATTTTCCAGGTAATCTTCATGTCTGTTGACTATGCAGAAACTGCCCGATTCAACATGGTAGAGCAACAGATTCGTCCGTGCGATATCACTGATGCAGCGGTTTTGCGTGTATTACAGCAGGTGCCACGTGAGCACTTTGTGCCGGAAATGTACCGGAATCTGGCCTTCGCTGACACGGCGATTCCACTGGATGATCAGCATAGTATGATGACCCCGCGGCAGGAAGCGATTCTGTTACAGGCATTGGCAGTACGACCCGGGGATAAAGTGCTGGAAGTTGGTACCAGCAGTGGCTTTCTGGCTGCTTGTCTGCTGGCGTTGGGTGGTCAGGTGACCAGTTATGAAATAGCCTCTGAACTCAATGAGCGAGCTGTTGTTGCGTTACACGCATATGACCCTGAACACCAGGCTGAACTGATCATCGGGGATATCTTTCAGGCCGATCTGCCAACACAATATTTTGATGCCATCGCGGTGACAGGTTCAATGCCAACCTCGCCAGACTTATTCTTATCCTGGCTCGCACCTGGTGGTCGTTTATTTTGTGTTGTGGGTCAGGCTCCAGTGATGCAGGTGCAGCGATTCACTCGTCAGATGTCTGGTGAAGTGCAGACAGTGAATTTGTGCGAAATGTTGCTGCTGCCCTTACAGCAGGCGCCATCACCTGAGTCTTTTGTGTTTTGAATGTCATGCTATATATTAGTCTGCAGCGATTTTCTGAATCCTTGTAGGATTGTAAGTCTTATTGATCAGGCACTTGTCAATCCCGAGGGTCTGTTTGGAGCAACATGTGTTCAGCCTGATTTTTTGGCTTGCTTCATGTGCGCCTGTTTAAGGGTCGGGTCTTAAAAATTAATATTATTGATAGCAGGATACTGTTATGCCTTGGGAAACTGTGATTGGCTTGGAAATTCATACTCAGCTGGCTACCTGTTCCAAGATCTTTTCTGGTTCCGCCATCATGTTTGGTGCGGAACCAAATACTCAGGCGGCGCTTGTGGATCTGGGTATGCCGGGTGTTTTGCCGGTGCTGAATCAGGCTGCTGTGCAGATGGCAGTCCGTTTCGGTTATGCTATTGGTGCTGAGATAGCATCTCACTCGGTATTTGCCCGCAAACATTATTTTTATCCTGATTTGCCGAAGGGTTATCAGATTAGTCAGTATGAGCTGCCGATTGTCGGGAGAGGGGTAGTGTCTCTGGTTTCAGAGGATGGTGCGACTAAGTCTGTTGGCGTGACGCGGGCGCATTTGGAAGAAGATGCAGGTAAGTCGTTGCACGATGTCTTTGGTGGTATGAGTGGTATTGACCTGAACCGTGCTGGTACACCGTTATTAGAAATTGTGTCTGAACCGGATATGCGCTCTGCAGCTGAAGCGGTCGCGTATGCGCGCAAGATTCACCGGATTGTGACCTGTATCGGCATTTGTGATGGCAATTTGCAGGAAGGTAGCTTTCGATGTGATGCGAATGTGTCTGTGCGACCATTGGGCCAGGAACAACTGGGTACCCGCACGGAACTGAAAAATCTTAACTCGTTTCGTTTTCTGCACAAGGCGATACAATTTGAGGTGGTGCGTCAGATCAATATTCTGGAAGAGGGTGGTCGTATTGTGCAGGAAACCCGGCTGTATGATGCGGAGCGGGATGAAACGCGCAGTATGCGTTCAAAAGAAGAAGCGAATGATTATCGTTATTTCCCTGATCCGGACTTGTTGCCATTAGTGATTGACGCTGATTTTATCGCGACGGCTACTACTAATATGCCGGAACTTCCGGATGCCCGTGTGGCCCGTTTTCAGCAGGTATTTGGTCTGTCTGCGTATGTCGCGGACTGCCTGACCAGTCGTCGTGCGCTGGCAGATTTTTTTGAGTCTGTGGTGGCATTCTGCGGTGACGCTACATTGGTAGCGAACTGGGTGCTGGGTGAGTTCAGTGCTACTCTGAACAAGGCCGATCTGGCATTGGCAGAAGCACCTGTCTCGGCTGCTGATCTGGCTGGGCTGTTACGCCGGATCCAGGATCAGACTATCTCGGGTAAGATCGCGAAACAGGTCTTTGCGGCGATGTGGCAAGGTGAAGGAACTGCCGATGCAGTGATTGCGGCACGTGGATTGAAACAGGTCACCGATACCGGCGCATTAGCGGCCTGGGTGGATGAGGTGATCGCAGCCAGCTCGGTACAGGTGGCTAACTATCAGGCGGCTGCGGCAGAAAAAAGACCGAAGATGATCGGTTTTTTTGTTGGCCAGGTGATGAAAAAATCCAGAGGGAAGGCGAATCCACAGCAGGTTAACCAGCTGCTGCAGAGCCGGCTGGGTTAGTGATACATTATGTGATTGTGCCCGATCTGCTCGGGCCGTTCCCATCTGCTGTTATGCTGCCTGATTTGCCGCCGTTGCCTGTTTTAGCGCGTCTGCTGAGTCGGGCTGAGTGTTGTGCTGCGCCGGTTGGTTATACCCGGACTCTGCTTAAGTTGTTTGGCCTGCCGGTTGCATCCGGTCGGGATGTGCCGGCCGGTGCGCTTAGCTGGCACTTGTATCGACCACTGGCGCCGGATCAATGGGTCTGTCAAGCAGCTCCGATTCATTTGCAGCCAGATCAGGATCGGTTAGTTACGTTTGATTTTTACCATCAACCACTTGGCTTGGTTGAAGCTGAGGCGTTTATCGCGCTGTTCAACGATCATTTTGCCGAGGCCGGATTGCATTTATGGCTGGCGGAGCCGAATCGCTGGTTTTTATTGGCAGATCAGGTGCCTGATATCCGGACTTATCCTCTGAGTGCCGTGTTGGGGCGTCCGATAACGCGTTTTTTGCCGACGGGCCCGGATGCGGCTCGATGGCGCTCGTTGCTGAACGAAGTACAGATGTTGTGGTATCAGTCGTCACCGAATCTGGCCCGGACAGAACGTGAATTGCCCGTAGTCAGCGGGTTATGGCTGAGTGGCGGTGGTTGTCTGCCACAGGCGGCACCGCATCAGTTTGCCGATGTCAGCGGTGATAGCCGTGTATTACAAGGTCTGGCGCAGTTGGCCGGAATACGTGGTGGTGCACTGCAGGCAGCGACGATGCATGTACTATCGGCACCGGGGCGTGCAGTACTGGATGCTGATCCGGCGGCCTGGGTTGTTGCGCTGCGCCAACTGGAACACTTGCTGGCCGTGCTGTGTAACGATGAGGTGAGATTGTTTCCGTGTGCCGGGCAGCACTGGCACTGGCGACCGGGGCGGCGCTGGTGGCGTCGTACTCGTCCGATCACTGACTGGCTGTATCAGACCAGTCGATTCTGAGAGGGTAATATGCCATGTTAACAACACTTATCTTCCTGATGCTGTGCAGTAGTTTGTTGTTGAGCGGTAATCTGACTGCTGCCTCCGGAGGTGGTCTGATCGCTGACCATTCGGCAGGTACTCAAATCAGTCTGGAAGGTCAGATGCATGCGATCACCGGTGGTATTGCTCAGGGTACTAACTTGTTGCATAGTTTCAGTGAGTTTAACCTTGAAGCCGGGCAAACTGCTGACTTTCGTGCGGATGCCACTACGAATAATATCATTAGCCGTGTCACTGGCCCGAATAGCAGCTGGATTAACGGGAAGATTCAAAGTACCACTCGTGGTGCGAGTCTGTATCTGATGAATCCGCATGGGGTAGTCTTCGGTGACCAGGCCAGCCTGGACGTGCAGGGTGCATTTCATGTGAGTACTGCTGATTATGTCAGGCTGGCAGATAATCAGAGGATAGACACAGCTGTGGATCAGGGGGTCACCCTGACCGTCGCAGCGCCCGAAGCATTCGGTTTTCTGGATGCCAGTGTGGGCGGGATACAGGTTGAGGGTAGTCAGCTGAGCGTCGCATCAGGTAAGACGCTCAGCCTGATCGGTGGTGAAATCACCGTGACTTCGGGTGCTGAACTTCAGACAGCTGCCGGACAGATTGACTTGGTTGGTGTTGCCTCAGCGGGTGAGGTGCAGATGATCAGCTTGGGTGTGACCAATCCTGCCATGGCGAATATCACTATCAATGGTAGTCGATTGAGTGTTGATAACGTGGAGCATAGTACTACTGTCGGTCGTCTCTCGCTCCGGGGAGGCGAGGTGACCGCTATGAATAGTCACTTCAACGCCAGTAATCACAGCGCACATGCGCCGAGTGGGCAGGCATTGTCCATTGAGGCAACAGACATTACCCTGGCCGGGGACGTAGCGGTTGTTGCGGGTACTTTGAGCGCGGGGCAGGGAGGCATAGTGCAGTTGAAAGCGAGCCGTGACATCAATATCAGTGGTGAGAACACACGCATCAGTAGCGCGTCATATGGTTCCGGTGATGCTGGCAAGGTGCAGATACAGGCAGGTAGTCTGACTCTGACAGCAGGTGCGCAGATAGCGTCGTCCAGCGGTTTTCCACATCCTGTGTCTGATGTGCCGGGTACTGGCCAGGCTGGTAGTCTGGAGATTGTGACGGATGAGATGATATATCTGCAGGGTGACAGTGTCCTGACGACCGAATCTGATAATGCCGGGGGTGGACGCATTCATATCGAAACACGGGATCGATTACATCTGCAAGACAGCCGGATCACCACCAGCGTCAAGGGTGGGGATGGAGATAGTGGTGATATCTTTATTGACCCGATCTTTGTCATTCTGGAAGACAGTCAGATTCAGGCGAATGCGCATGGTGGATCGGGTGGTAATATCAATCTGATCGCAGATTATCTATTGCTATCGGGCCCGTCCGTGATGGAGGCTTCTTCAGAATTGTCCAGTTCGGGTGAGGTGAACGTTCGGGCAACAGTATTATATTCAGGGGCGCCATATGTCAGTGCCAGAGCAGCTCCGCTGGATGCGGCGCAATGGCAACCAGTGCCGTGCAGTCAGCGTACCGGTCGGGCCAGCCGTCTGATCATGGCGGGTTACGATGCTCACCCAACACCGGTGGATGATGTGTTGTCTGCTGTGCCACTATCTGTGCTGCGTCCATTGACATTGTCCTACCTGTTACCTGGTAGCTCTGGTCGTCCTGCTGCGCCAGACAGAGTTACACATACGACTGACCGACTACCCGTGCCATGAAATATCCTTACGGCATCAGCGATTTTGGCAAAATCATCCGGGAAGATCGCTGCGGGTGCGATGTAATGAGTACAGACACAGGTTGTACGCCATGATGTCGCCAGGCCCCGGGCTGCAACTCTCCGTGATGTCTGCATGTCCCGGACGTGAGCCGTTGGAATATGGTGTGACCTGCTCACCGTATGGCATCGCATTGTGGGGCTTTACCAGCGCCGGCCTGTGTCATGTCTCGTTGCATGATGTTTGTGCAGACCCGCCAGCCATTCTGCGCCAGCGCTGGTCAGGCTATACTTGTCGGTTACATCAGGCACAGGCAGACGTCCTGTCTGCTCAGGCCGGAAATCCGGATGCCCCCCCGATCATCGCCTGGGCGGTGGGGACTGCATTGCAGATCCGGGTATGGCAGGCGCTGCTGCAACTCAGGCCTGGTGAACTGATCAGTTACCAACAGTTAGCGGAACGTGTCGGACACCCCGATGCGGTGCGTGCTGTGGGGACTGCGGTCGGTAGAAACCCGATCGCCTGGTTCATACCCTGCCATCGAGTGATCCGCAAAAATGGCGATATCGGGCAGTATCACTGGGGTGCCGCACGCAAACAACAGATGATACAGGCAGAAAATCCGAGCGGATAATGCCGTCGGGTGTTATCCGGAAAAGTCGTGCTGCATTTCGTGCAGTCGGCTGAGCGTGCGCTGAAATTCAAACGTCAGGCGGCCGCCCTGATACAGCCGCCCGGCGGGCACCGCTGCGCTGATCACAACCTTTTTGCGGCGATCATACAATTCATCAATCAGCATGATAAAGCGTCGCATCGGGTCATCGTCGTCGGCAGTCATGGCCGGTATGTCCGAAATAAACACGACAGCATACTGATCTGCCAGCGCAATATAATCGTGCGAACTGCGCGGTGGGCCACAGAGCACCCGGAACTCAAACCAGATGATGCGTGGTGTGCGTTGCCGATAGGTGATCTGACGGCCCTGAATCCGGATCTGACCCTCCGGGCAGGGTGCTGCGTCCGCAAGCTGCCGGAACATCTGTTGCAACCGGTGTGTGGTGGACGCATTCAGCGGAAACTGATATGCCTGACCGGCAGCCGCGACGGCCTGACGATGATCCTGTGCACCCTGGGCAGCCAGCACGCGGGTATGTTGCTCCAGTAAGGCAATCGCAGGCAGAAACTGATCACGTTGAATGCCGTGCAGGTACAATTCAGTGGGCGGCACATTAGAGGTTGTGATCAGGATCACACCACGCCGGAACAAGCTGCGCAGCAGGCCGGCAAAGATCATCGCATCGCCGATATCAATCACGTGAAACTCATCCAGACACAGGATGCGCCAGTCAGTGGCCATCTGAGCTGCCAGCTGATCTAACGGTTCCTTTGTTTTGTGTCTGAGCTGTGCGAGACCCTGATGTACCTGCTGCATAAAATGGTGGAAGTGCAACCGTTGTTTGCGTGGCTCTGGCAGATAGTCAAAAAACAGATCCATCAACCAGGTCTTGCCACGTCCGACTGAACCCCAGATATACAGTCCCGGTATCGGTGCTGCTGGCCGGCCTAGCCAGCGCCGCCAGCCAGAGACCGGCGGTACTGCCAGTGCATCCGCGATGTGTTGCAGTGCTGCCAGGATGGGCTTCTGTGCCGGATCGGCACAGAATCCGTGTTGTTGTAAACGTTGCTGATAGAGTTGTTGCAGTCGCATAAATGAAAACAATCAGTCAGGTACCGACTGGTGCCTGGTCAGGGCATCCAGCAGGCAACGCATATCAGCCGGAACCGGTGTCTCCCAGCTGAGTTGCTGTCCGGACACCGGGTGGGTCAGGCAGAGACGGCAGGCATGCAAAGCCTGGCGTCTGAACTGGCGCAGCTGTTGACTCAGTGCGGCATCCGCGCCAGCCGGCAGCTGCAGGCGTCCGCCATACACCGGATCACCGAATAACGGGTGGCGGATGGCTGCCATATGCACCCGGATCTGGTGGGTACGTCCGGTTTCCAGTCGCACTCGGAGCAGGGTATGCCGGGGAAAGCGGGACTGCACCCGATAATGCGTGACGGCGGTTTTGCCCAATGGATGCACCGCCATGCGGGTGCGATGCGACGGATGCCGTCCGACAGGCTGATCAATCCGGCCTCCGGCGGTCACAATCCCGCAGACCAGCGCGACATACTCCCGTTGTACGGTGTGTGCAGCCAATGCGGCGATCAGGGCCTGGCAGGTGCGTGGCGTCTTAGCGACCACCATCAGGCCGGTAGTGTCTTTATCCAGCCGGTGCACAATACCCGCGCGCGGCAGTACGTGTAACCCCGGGTCATGATGCAGCAGACCATTCTGCAGCGTGCCATCCGGGCAGCCAGCTGCAGGATGCACAACCAGCCCGGCAGGCTTATTCAGAACCAGAATATGCGCATCTTCAAAACAGATATCCAGTGGAATCGGCTGCGGCTGGCAATCGTCCCGGGTCGTGATGCAGGCATGCAGAACGACCTGATCGTGGCAGGATATTTTATCGCGCGGGCGCCGTGTCCCGCCATTCACCGTGACCTGACCGGCACGGATCCAGACCTGTAGTTGCTGACGTGAATAGTCCGGCCATAATTGTGCTGCAGCCTGATCCAGTCGCTTACCGGCCAGCATTGAATCAATGACTGCATGGTGTATTCGGGTCCGGGTGCTGGACAAAATCGCGGGTTCTCGTTACATTGAAGTGGGCCGGGACACGCTCAGGCGTGCCGGATGATACATCCATCAGACTCAGTATGGGAGCACTCATGACACGCTGGATAAGCGTTTTTTCGCTGATTATGTTGATCAGCGCCTGCGCCAGTACGGGCGGACAGGACGTTACTACTGACTGGGACGAGCAGACATTGTACGAACATGCCACAGCGAAATTAAAGGCAAAGGATTATGCTAGGGCGGTCGATTATTACAAAAAACTGAATGTTCGTTATCCGTACGGCAAATTTTCACAGCAAGCACAACTGAATATTGCCTACGCTTACTATCGTCTGGAAGAACCGTTTGCAGCCTTAATGGCAGCCGATGAATTTATCCGGTTCCACCCGGGCCACCCGGCAGTGGCCTATGCGTATTACCTGCGGGGACTGATCAACTTCAGTCCGGCGTTGAATATCTTTGACCGGCTGCTGCCGACCGACGAAACACAACGCGATCCGGGTACCGCGCTGGATGCGTATCAGGATTTTGCAGAAGTGGTGACACGATATCCTGACTCCGGGTACGCAGAGGACGCACGGCAGCGGATGTTATACCTGCGGAATAACCTGGCACGCAACGAAATTCATATCGCACGTTTTTATCTGAAGCGCGGTGCATTTCTGGCAGCAGCTAATCGGGCCAATTACGTGGTACAGCATTACCAGCGTACACCGGCGGTAAAAGAGGCTCTGGAGATCATGATCACGGCCTATACACAGCTTGGTCTAGAACAGCTGGCGGCGGATGCGCGCAAGGTGCTGGCGCTGAATCAGGACAATGGCAGCCTGATTGATGAAACACAATTCCGGCAGGCATCGGGCTGGTTTGAAAGAACCTGGGATTACCTTGAACTGGATAAAAACTAACGTGAGGTTTAGTGCATGCGTCTGGTCATTCTGGATCGTGATGGTGTCATCAACCAGGACTCTGATCAGTATATAAAGTGTCCGGCTGAGTGGCAGGCCATCCCCGGTAGCCTGACTGCGATAGCGCAGTTAAACCGGGCCGGGGTAAAGGTTGCTGTTGCGACAAACCAGTCCGGTATTGCGCGTGGTTTGTTTGCTACGGACACTCTGGACGCGATACATATCAGAATGCAGACCGAACTGGCTGCAGTTGGCGGACAAATTGATCATCTGGTGTATTGTCCGCACGGGCCGGATGAGGGTTGTGTCTGCCGCAAGCCAGAGCCCGGGCTGTATCACCAGATTGCGGCATACTTCGGCTGTAGCCTGTCTGGTGTACCCGTGATCGGAGACAGTGCCCGGGATCTGGCGGCGGCCGTCCGGGTCGGTGCCCATCCGATCCGGGTGCTGACCGGGAAAGGTGCACGTACTGCACAGGAACCGGCGTGGGCGCCTGTTCCGGCCTTTGCCGATCTGCAACAGACCGTACCTTATCTGCTGGAACAGCTGACATGACCCTGTTACGTGCAATTGTATACTTTGTCTGCCTGACCATGACCATTTTATTGTATGGTATGACGGCATTGATACTCTGCAGATTCGTTGCGAAGACTCACATTGACCGGATTGTGCAACGCTGGTCACGGGCGAATGCCTGGCTACAGAAACACATCTGCGGTCTGGATGTGCAGATTACAGGACAGGAACACCTGGCAGCAGCGCCCTGTATCCTGATGGTGAAACATCAGTCAGCCTGGGAAACGATCAGCCTGCATCACCACCTGCCGGAACGACAGGCCTGGGTACTGAAAAAAGAATTGCTGCATATCCCGATAATGGGTTGGGTACTCCGGATTGGCAGCTTTATCCCGATAGACCGGCATGCCGGGCGACGCGCGATGCAGGAGCTGAACCAGGCCGGCGCAGAGGCGCTGCAGGCCGGGCGTAGCGTGCTGATCTTTCCGGAAGGTACCCGCACTGCCCCGGGTACGCGGCAGAAATATAACATCGGTGGTGCCATGCTGGCACACAAAACTGGTTATCCGGTGGTTCCGATTGCGCACAATGCTGGTGTCTACTGGGCGCGACGCGGACTGAAAAAACACCCGGGCACCATCCAGGTGCGGATCGGACCGCCGATCACCACGGCCGATAAAAGCACCAGAGATATCCTGGCGCTGACTGAGGCCTGGATAGAAGAGACGATGCAGACCCTGCCGGGGCAGCGCCCGGGGTGACCGGTATGCTGTGCCACCTGACCTTAGATTAAGCATGCGATCACAGATTATCTGACTTCTTCAGGATACAGAAAAAATATGATTGACAACCAAAATTAACGAATAATCAGTGATGATCTCCGGCTATGAGTCTGTTAGAAGAACGCATTTTTGAGGCCCGCCGGGATGCCGGAATGAAGGCCAGTAATTTGGCACGGCTGGTTGGCGTCACCGGCGCAGCTGTCAGTCGCTGGGAAAAGGGGCAGGTTAAAAACCTGCGTATGGAACACCTGTTCTCAATAGCACGCCTGCTGAACGTCGACCCTGAATGGTTAGCCACCGGGCGCGGACACAAAGACAGGCATCTGATCCAGAAACAAAGGGATGTCGAAGACGATATCAGCTTTGATCAGCTTGACCAGGAAGAACAGCTGCTGGTCAATATCTATCGCCGTCTCTCACAAGCCAGCCGTGCAAACCTGAAACAGGCCTTAACTGAGTGGTGTCACCAGACACCTGAAAAAAAGGATGACCCTCCGGGTCCCTGACAGGGTATTTCCAGGAAGAGAGGAAGAGAGAAAGAGATATGTCACGTCTGATATCATGGAGTGTGCTCTGTTTATCCGGCTTGTTCTGGGCAGGTACTGTACTGGCTACGGCACCAGATCAGGCGGCTGCAGTGGCAGCAGGGAAGGCAATAGCCTGGGATCGTAAAGGTGGTAATTGCCTAGCGTGCCATAGTATGCCGGCAGGCGACAGCCCCGGTAACTTGGGTCCGCCGCTGATCGCTATGCAGGCGCGTTTTCCGGATCGGCAGAAATTGTATGATCAGATATACGATGCAACGCAATTGAATCCGGCCTCGCGTATGCCACCATTTGGCAAATATCATATCCTGACAGAAGCCGATATTAATGCGGTGATTGATTATCTTTACACCTTATGAGCCTGACATCATGACGACAGCATGCACCCGCCGCGCCTTTCTGCAAGGGACTCTCGCAGCATTGGCCGCCGGACTGTTACCTTCTCTTGTCAGCGCAGCCTGGCCAAAGGTTGCCTTTCAACAGAAGACGTTAGATGACGCGATTCGTGAGGCACTCGGTCCAGGCAACATCGCAGAAGCAACAGATCTTGTGATCAAGGCCCCGGATATTGCTGAAAATGGCGCTGTGGTGCCAGTCACGGTTAAGACAGATCGTGCGGATGTCGCAACCATCGCGCTTTTTGCGACTGGCAACAACCAGCCGCTTGTGGGAACCTTTATGCTGGGTACTGGTGTGATCGCGGATATTTCGGCGCGGATCAAGATGGCAAAGACATCGGATATTGTGGCTGTTGCCAAGGTCGGTGATCAGCTGTACCGCAACCACAAAAATGTGAAGGTGACTATCGGCGGTTGTGGTGGTTAAACGACTATCTGTTGATAAATCAATTATTGTAAAACGACTTTTATTTGTGTGAGGTCGCGTCACCGATGGCAAAAAAATCTATCCGGATCCGGGCAAGACACAAGGATGGTATCACTGTTGTTAAGGCATTGATCAGTCATCCGATGGAAACCGGACAGCGTAAACACAGTAAGACCGGTGAGTTGATCCCGGCACACTTTATTCAGGAGGTTGTCGCCCTGAATGGTGCTGGTACCGTACTGATGAAGACACACTGGGGGCCGGGTGTCTCAAAAAATCCTTACATGGCGTTCAGATACCGGGGAGGACAGCCGGGCGATGAAATCACCCTGAACTGGGTGGATAACCTGGGCCAGACCGGCACAGGTCGTGCGCAGATCAGATAGCCTGCAGGAGTCAGACAGATGATCAGGTTCTTTGCTATACCTGGATTGATATTGCTGAGCCTTGGTTCGGCCATGGCTGCCGACAGGCAGGCCAGTGACACGACACCAGCGGAAGATATCGCGACCTATCGGGAATATTTTCAGCAACGCTTTCCTGATGTATCACGGCAACAGTATGCGGATGGTGTGTATGCGATTGATGCGATATCCCGTGAAAACTGGGAGGCAATAGAAGAATTTCCGCCGTATGAGCCAATGATCGCAGTTGGTGAGACCCTATGGCAGACCCCGTTTGCGAATGGTAAGACGTATACGGATTGTTTTGGTACCAGCCCGGCACAGCGCAAACATTATCCGCACTGGGACGCGGCCAGCCAGCAGGTGATCACTCTGCCACTAGCCATCAACCAGTGTCGTGTCCGGAATGGCGAAAAACCACTGAAATATAAAAAAGGCCGGATGGCTGATCTGCTGGCTTATCTGTCTTATGCCTCACGTGGCCAGCTGATTGACGTGAAGATCCCGGATGCTGCCGCCCTGAAGGCCTATAATGCAGGCAAAAGTATCTATTTTGCGCGGCGCGGCCAGCTTAACTTTTCCTGTGCTTCGTGCCATATGCAGTCTGCCGGACAACGCGTCCGTACCGATATTCTGAGCCCGGCACTCGGCCATACCAGTGGCTGGCCGGTGTATCGCTCAAAGTGGGGAGAACTCGGCACATTGCATCGGCGTTTCACTGGCTGCATGAAACAAATGCGTGCCAGGCCGTATAAAGCGCAAAGTGTTGAGTTGCGTAACCTGGAATATTTCCTGACTCATATGAGTAACGGGATTCAGTATAACGGGCCGGCAGCACGCAAATAATCACTTGCTGAGCACACAGTTTTGTGTACTCAGTTGTATATTGATTAGGGGACAGAGAATGATTATTTGTGGTAGAATTTCCGGTTTTGCAGAGAGATTTCGAATCTCACGCCCTGTTTACTGAAGGTTTGCTTATGCCACGTCGTAGTCGTTTAGTGCTGCCTGACACACCGATGCACATCATTCAGCGCGGAAACAACAGCCAGGACTGCTTTTTCGACGACGAAGATTATGCATCCTATCTCAGGTGGCTACGCGAAATTGCGCAACGGACACAATGTATCATTCATGCGTATGCGTTGTTATCGAATCATGTGCATCTGTTGCTGACCCCTGCTCATGCAGCCGGCGTCAGTGATCTGATGCGTTTGCTCGGTCAGCGCTATGTGCAATATATCAACCGGGCCCACTGCCGTACCGGCACCTTATGGGAGGGGCGTTATCGTTCCTGTGTCACCAACGAAGACCGTTATGTGCTCGGTTGTTATCGGTATATCGAACTTACGCCGGTGCGCGAAAAGCTAGTCGAAAAACCGGAGGATTATCGCTGGTCCAGTTACCATGTGAATGCGTTGAGTCAACCCAGTGATCTGTTACAACCACACAAGGCGTATCGTGCATTCGGTGAGACACGCACAGCCTGTGCCAGTGCGTATCGCGCCCTGTTTTGCCAGCCACTGGATGTACATCTGGCAGAAGAGATTCGCGTTGCCACTCAGGGCAATTATGCACTCGGTTCACCGCAATTTGCTGCTCAGGTTGAAAAAACGCTGAAGATTCGCGCCACACGTGGCCGGGCCGGGCGACCACAAAATCAATCCGGCAGCATACCGGGTAACGCTGGCTGACGCTATTCCGCAGGCACGGGAAAAATCAGCAGGGGGTTGAATCAGCGGTGCAATAACCCCATCTGTAGCTGCACTGTTACCCACCTTCACTGAGAGATAACCGTATTATGAGTGGACAGAAAGAAACATTAACCTTTCAGGCCGAAGTCAGCCAGGTACTGAATCTGGTGATTCGTTCGTTGTACAGCAATAAAGAAATCTTTTTGCGCGAACTGGTTTCCAATGCGTCGGATGCTGCAGAAAAGTTGCGGTTTGAGGCGCTGGCGGACGATGCATTGTACGAGAGTGATCCTGATCTGCGTATTCGCCTCCATATTGATAAAGACGCAAATACCCTTGCGATAGAAGACAACGGGATCGGTATGAGCCGGGCTGAAGTTGGTGAGACGATTGGCACCATCGCCAGTTCCGGCACAAAAAAATTTCTGGCTGAGTTGTCCGGTGATCAGACGAAAGACAGTGCGCTGATCGGCCAGTTTGGTGTGGGCTTTTATTCAGCCTTCATCGTTGCTGATAAAGTGACACTGGAAACCCGTCGTGCTGGCCTGGCTGCTGCTGAGGGTGTGCGTTGGGAGTCTGGTGGAGAGGGTAGTTATACGCTGGAGACGATCGAACGTGCCCAGCGGGGTACGATGGTTACCCTGCACCTGAATGAGGATGCGAAGGATTATCTGGAATCCTGGCGTTTACGCTCAGTGGTGAACAAATTCTCCGATCATATTGCAATACCGGTCGAGATGCTGGAAGAGCCACCAGCGCCGCCACCGGCTGCAGACGATGACAAAAAAGATGATGCCGGAGATGACGCGGATAAAAAAGAAGCGGAGAAGCCCGTTCCGGAATGGAAAAAGGTCAATACCGGTACCGCCTTGTGGATGCGTAATAAATCAGACCTCAAAGACGAAGAGTATCAGGAATTTTATAAACACATCAGTCATGACTTTGAGGAAGCTCTGACTTGGGCGCATAACCGGGTGGAGGGCAGTCACGAATATACCTCGTTGCTGTACATCCCGGGTCGTGCACCGTTTGATCTGTGGGAGCGTGAGCAGAAGCATGGTGTGAAGCTGTATGTGCGTCGCGTGTTCATCATGGATGAAGCCGACAAACTGATGCCGCGTTACCTGCGTTTTATCAAAGGTGTTGTCGATTCAGACGACCTGCCGTTGAATGTGTCGCGTGAATTGTTGCAGGAAGACAAAAAGATTGACAATATCCGCAGTGCGAATACCAAGCGGATTCTCGGTCTGTTAGAAAAGCTGGCAAAAGACGATAACGAACAGTATGAAAAGTTCTGGGGCCAGTTTGGCAATGTGCTGAAGGAAGGTCCGGCAGAAGATTATACCAATCGTGAAAAGATCGGCGGTCTGTTGCGTTTTGCCTCCACTGCGGAAGGTGATCCGACGCATGTCTCGCTGGATCAGTATATTGAACGGATGGTCGAAAAACAGGAAAAAATCTATTACATCACGGCTGATAATCTGGCCGCAGCACGTAACAGCCCGCATCTTGAAGTGTTCAAAAAGAAGGGTATTGAGGTGTTGTTGCTGGTGGATCGGGTGGATGAATGGCTGGTTTCGCACTTCATGGAATATAAAGACAAGAAGTTGCAATCAGTGGCAAAAGGTGAGCTGGATCTGGGCGATCTGGCGGATAAGGAAGATCAGGAAAAGGCAGAAAAGGCCTCTGAAGAGCACAAGCACTTCCTGGAGCGGGTCAAAACCGCATTGGGTGATTCGGTCAAAGCAGTACGCGTTTCCACCCGTCTGACTGATTCGCCGGCATGTCTGGTAGTCGAACAGTTTGACATGAGTCAGAATATGGCGCGGTTGTTGCAGCAGATGGGGCAGGGTGCTGGCGGGCCTGCGCCGACGCCGACCATGGAAGTTAATCTGGAACATCCGCTGATCGGCCAGATGGATCAGGAAGTGGACGAAGATCAATTTGCTGACCTAGCGAAGCTGGTATTTGATCAGGCCCTGTTGGCAGAGGGTGGTCAGCTGAAGGATCCGGCGACCTTTGTGCACCGTCTGAACCGGTTGATTCTGGAGCTGCAGAACAGCAAGTCTGCAGTAGCAGAATCAGCCTGAAGCCACCACTAGGCTGACATGTCAGCCTGGTGACGCATCAAAAAAGCCCTGACACGTATTGTGTCAGGGCTTTTTTGATTCTGGTACCGGATCATAGCCACCTTCGTGCCAGGGATGGCAGCGTCCCAGGCGTTTCAGGCCTAGCCAGATGCCGCGCCGTACACCCCAGTGTGTGATCGCTTCCATCATGTACTCTGAACAGGTCGGCAGGTAGCGACAGCGGTTGCCGAGTATCGGGCTGATACAGAGCTGATAGGCCCGGATCAGCCCCAGGCATAACCACTGCATCATGTTGTTTGCTGATACAGTTGTTGTTGCCGGATCAGTGCACGGACGGCCGGGGCTACATGACGTGTGACGGTTGGGTCGCCTTGCGCCAGGGCAGAACGGATCGTGGTTGAGGAGATGGCGGGGAGAGAGGCGGAATACCGATATACCAGTCCGGATGAGCACCGGTGCAGTGTTGATGCGGTGTCGGTATCGTGCAGAGTGAGGTTGGGGGGTGTCAGCGTGTGGTCAGCGCGCTGCACGACGATCAGATGGGCAAGTTGTAGGATCTGCTGCGGATCTTTCCAGCGATCCAGCTGAGCAAAGGTATCCGACCCGATCATCAGGCATAAAGTCTGACCGGGCAGGCGCGTCTGCAGCTCAGATAATGTTTCCACCATGTAAGACGGGCCACCACGGGCAATCTCACAAGTGTCGACACAAAACGCCGGCTGGTCTGCAATGGTCGCCTGCACCATGGCCAGCCGTTGTGCTGTACTGGCTCGGGGTTGTGTCTTGTGGACCGCCTGATACAGCGGTATCCAGCGTATCTGACCGAGTCTGAGGGTCTGCCGGACTGACTCAGCCAGTGCGAGGTGTCCCAAGTGTGGCGGATCAAATGTACCGCCAAAGATGCCGATCATAACCGGCATGCGGCTGAGGGTTATGCAGCGACCACGTGCACAGGTAGTGTGGTCTCAATATCGGTATGCAGGTGGATGGTAACCGTATGGTCACCGGCCAGCCGGAAGGGGCCATTTGCCAGCCGGATTTCGCTACGTTCCAGTGTCACTCCAATCCGGGCGCAGGCGGCGATGATGTCTCGGATGCCGACTGAGCCGAACAGTTTGCCTTCTTCGCCGGCCTTGTGCGCGATAGTCACGCCATTCGGTAATGCATCCAGGTGTGCTTTGCGGGCCTCTGCTGCCTGTTGTTTGGCCAGTGCCTGGCGTTCCCATTCGGCGCGTTGCTGCTCAAATTCAGCCAGATTCTGTTTGCTGGCGAATACGGCTTTGCCCTGCGGTATCAGAAAGTTACGTGCGTAACCGGGCCTGACCTGCACCAGCTCGCCCAATGCACCAAGATTTGGAACCTTATCTAATAAAATCACATTCATGAGTAAGACCTTAAGATAGCGCTATCTGTCGTATGGTGGTTTTTTCTTGTGCTGCAGACGGGTACGAAAATCCCACCAGCCGTCGAGATAACCGGCTAATGAAGCGATATTGAGGCTGAATGGCATGCCCAGTATCAAGACAACATAGGTGCCAGTCAGCCAGAATCGTTTGATCTGAAAATGCCCGGCCAGATGGTGGAGTAAGCTCAGTGCCTGCAGCACAAACAGGACGATCATGACCAGATACAACTGGCTGGGTAATCCAGCACTGGTCTCTTCACCGAGCAGGGCCGGAATCAGCAACAACGGGGCGATGATCAGCCAGCTGCGTGAAAAGCGCAGGGCCTGAAAGGCCCTGGAGAAATCATGCGTATCACGCAGGGTGGCTTCGGCCCACAAGGCCAGCAGCAGTGTGCTGCTGCTGAGAACAAACCAGCTGGCGGCAATCGCACCCGGCATCCAGGTTGCCAGGGTATGCACGAATACCTGCTGTTGTTCTGGTTCCGGCAACAGGACATCCAGCTGGGATTGCAGCAGGTTACTGATCAGTTCGCGCCAGAATTCAACCGGTGCATCCAGCGCCAGGAATTGTAACCCGACCAGCAGCCAGGCGCCGATCATGGCCGGCTCCAGAGTGCCTGCCAGACTACGACCGCGCCGCAACAGCCAGCCTGAACTCCAGGCAGACAGCCACAACCAACTGGCGGGCAGCAGCAGTGCCCAGGGTGAGACCGACAGTATGCCGCCGAGCAGGGCCAGGCCTGCCAGGCTGGACAGTATGATCCACAAGCCTTCGCGCATCCCATTGCGTAGCGTGCTGAGCGCAATGATTGCTGCGCTGGCAATCAGCATGGGCGAGAATATCAGGGCGGCGCAGGCGGCTGCCAGTGTTGCCAGTATCGCCTGCACCCGACCTTGCATGATCCGGACCAGCAGAGACTTCATTACAGCTGTACCTTGTGCAGCATGCCCCTATTGGTGGCTGTCGGAATAGGGCAGTAGAGCCAGAAAGCGGGCACGCTTCACCGCAGTTGCCAGCTGACGCTGAAAACGGGCACTGGTACCAGTGATCCGGCTGGGGACAATCTTGCCGGTTTCGGTAATATTTTGTTGCAGCAGTTCCAGATCTTTATAGTCAATCTGCTGAATGCCTTCGGCGGTGAATCGGCAATATCTGCGACGGCGATGATGATGATAAGACATGCGGGATTTCCTTCTGGTGAGCTTAGCTGACAGCGGCTTCTGGCGCAGCTTCAGTCTGTTCTTCTGCAGGCTGAGCCAGCGGTGAGGCGGTGGTGATCGCTTTCTTGCGGCGAATCACCAGGCGGCGCAGAATCGCATCATTGAAGCGGAAGATCTGTTCCAGCTCGGCCAGCGTGTCAGTGCTGCACTCAATATTCATCAGCACATAATGTGCCTTCTGCATCTTTTCGATCGGGTATGCCAGCTGGCGGCGTCCCCAGTCTTCCAGACGATGGATACAACCGCCGCCATCTGTGATAATAGCCCGGTAGCGTTCCAGCAGCTCCGGTACACCGTTGCTGTGATCCTGATGAACCAGGAATACAATTTCGTAATGACGCATGGTCGCCACTCCTTGTGGGTTAGCAGCCTCCTGTTCGAAAACAGTGAAGCAAGGAGAATCATCTGCCGCTTGCAGATGATTTAAGGGCACGCGATTCTAGGCAAGTGCCTGTGTTGTTGCAAGTCTTTTCGCACACCTGTTTGTCTGTGGGCAGGAGGAAATCAGTCTGATGCTGATGAGTATACTGGCCTTTGTGGTCGCGATTGTGATTTTAGTCGGGATCCATGAATGGGGTCATTTCTGGGTGGCGCGTCGCTGTGGTATTAAGGTGCTGCGTTTTTCGATCGGCTTTGGCAGGCCGCTGTGGCGCTGGCGCGGGCGGCAGGATGAAACCGAATATGTGATTGCGGCGATTCCGTTGGGAGGGTATGTCTCGATGCTGGATGAGCGTGAAGGCCCGGTAGCGGCACATGAGCGCCATCGGGCATTTAACCGGCAGTCCATTCCGAAACGTGCTGCGGTAGTGATTGCTGGTCCGCTGGTGAATCTGTTGTTCGCAGTGATCGCACTGGCACTGGCCGGTCTGTGGGGAGAAACCGGACTGCGTCCCTGGGTGGGCCAAGTGGTGCCGGACAGTCCGGCGATGCAGGCCGGGATGCAGGTGGGTGATGAGATTCTGGCGGTGAATGACACGCCGACAAAGACCTGGCGTCAGGTATTGCAGGCGCTGGCTGTAGCGAGTGTTCAGGGTGGTGAGGTGGTGGTGCAGGTGCGTGATGCACAGGGCCGGTCAGACTGGCGCCTATGGTCCCTTCCGGGTGACATTGCTGAGCGGACAGAACTGCTGCATGAACTGGGCTTGCAGCCGAAACAGCCGGTGATTCCGCCGCTGATTGGCCGGGTGTTGGCCGGAGGGGCTGCGGCGCAGGCCGGCTTGCAGGTGGGTGACCGGATAGTATCTGCCGATGGCGTGGCAATCACCAACTGGTCGGACTGGGTGGCGACCATCCGGGCGCGTCCGGATGAGATGATTCGTCTGGTGGTAGAACGCAGTGGTCTGACCGAGTCACTCGTGTTGCGACCTGAGGTACACCATGCCGGGGAACGGGTGATCGGGCGGATCGGGGTGTTGCCGCAGCCGCTGAGCGACGATATCCTGGCAGCGTATCGGGTGACTTATCAGTTATCGCCATGGCAGGCATTAATCACTGGGGTGACTCAGACACGGGATATGGTTGTACTCACTGGTCAGGTGATCTGGCGTATCCTGACGGGTGCCGCGTCCGTACAACATCTGAGTGGGCCATTAAGTATAGCGGATGCTGCCGGACAGAGTGCGCAACAGGGTCTGACATCGTTTCTGAAATTTCTGGCGATGATCAGTCTCAGCCTGGGTGTGCTCAATCTGTTGCCGATACCGGTACTGGACGGCGGTCATCTGGTGTATCTGGCATTAGAGGCAGTGCGCGGTAGTCCGCTACCGGATGCCTGGCTCGCCTTCGGGCAAAGGCTGGGATTGGCCGTACTGGGTAGTTTGATGGTGCTGGTGTTTTATCTGGATATACAGCGCTTTTCAGGCTGAAGCGGTATTTGACGCGTTTCAGCAAGCTGTAGTGTTGCGCATGGCTTCCCGCTCAATGTTTCTTCAAAACCATTCTGGACAAATTGCTGGCTAATATTCTCAACTGTATTGTCTGGGCAACCTTTCTGGGAACAGCGCAGGCACAGACCGCCTTTTTTGCTGATTTCGCCTGTCGGTTCAATCAATCTCAGTCGGCCACCATGCTCACCATGCCGATTAGTCTGCGGCAGCAATTGATGCAGGCCGGGCCTGCACAACGGCGCAGCATACTCATGGACTATCTGCAGGAGACAGTCAGCCGGGTGCTGGCCTGGAACAAGCCTGAGTTACCAGAGTGTGGTAAGTTGCGGAGCATTGCGCAGATTGGTATCGGCGGTGATCAGTGTGGCCTGGCATAGCATAGTGGTTGCGGCGATGATGCGATCGGCGGGATCTGCATTGATATTTGCTGCAAGACGTGTGGATAATTCAGCAATTTCCGGCGTGATCTTTTGTACCTGAATGTGTCGTGATGCGAGATACAGGTTTAACAAGGTTGCGGCATCTGTGTTGATTTGTAAACGGCCTTTGCTGATTAACATCGCAATTTCCCAGAAAGAGATGTCGCTGATGATTAACTGATAATTATCATCTGCTGTATTGATTTCATGTGTCACTCTGACAGGGATTTTTTGTGGTGCTAGGGGGCGTTCTCAATTAAGCCAGATCATAGTAGCGACCAAATTTAGCATGGCTTGGTACGTGATGGCTAAGCGCTCAAATCGGGAGGCTATTCGTCGATAGTGCTTCAACTTTTGAAAAAGTCTTTCCACCAGATTCCGATCTTTGTACAGATGTT
Organism: Gammaproteobacteria bacterium; assembly: GCA_020630515.1. Taxonomy (GTDB): domain Bacteria; phylum Pseudomonadota; class Gammaproteobacteria; order Chromatiales; family Chromatiaceae; genus JAHDBG01. The sequence goes on along the minus strand of JAHDBG010000010.1, from coordinate 31 downwards.
TGTCATACTCTCTGAGAGCTTTTCGATTCTT
>JAHDBG010000077.1 GCA_020630515.1 Gammaproteobacteria bacterium | reverse complement strand
CGGGCAAAAGATAACTCTTTTCCCTCCAGCATGTCCAGACTCGCTGAATAGTTACTATTTTTCTTCATGATTTTCAGACCATACGGGAGGTAAAGCAAGGGCTACACGACTATTTCCAGTTTTACAACCATCAGCGCCTGCATCAATCGCTGGACTACAAAACACCTGCCCAAGTCTACCGGGCACAGCACTCAGAGACACCGTATCCAGCTGGTTCTGAGTGACCAACTACTATCTTATTTTTAGCTCATATTGGTCTGGACAATGGGGAGTACCTTACTCTTTCAAACGGGATGGCTTCAGCCTCACCAGACGATGTGATCGCCAACCTCCGAGCCACGCTAAAAAACGGGTATGTCAACACCATTGAGACTTCGGCTTCACGATGCAGATGCAGGGCCTTTGTCGCACAATCCGCCCACGTTGTACAGTGTTACTCCACGATGTGTGGGGCAACGCAGATGACCCTGAGGCGCTAAAAACTGTCCGAAGTGTTGTATTCACGCTGTGGCGGGTTCATGTACCCGGTTTTCTGCGCAGCTCAGGCCAGGCAGTCTGCAGATAGATCAGCATAGACCAGAGGGTCAAGGCACCGGCCAGATATAACAGGACGACGCCGATGGTGTAGGTGGGTAAACCAGCAAAGTCGTTATGATACAGCAGGCAGATGATCGCTATCATCTGTGCCGTGGTTTTGATCTTGCCAATTTGTGAAACGGCAACCTGTGCACCTGCACCGAGGCTGGCCATCCATTCGCGTAAAGCAGAAATGGTGATCTCGCGACCAATGATCACCAGTACCGGCAAAGTCATCCAGACTGCCGGATTGTGTTGTAACACCAGGATTAAGGCGGTGGCGACCATCAACTTATCGGCGACCGGATCCAGGAAAGTGCCAAAGGCAGAGACCAGATGCCAACGGCGTGCCAGATAGCCATCCAACCAGTCGGTCAGAGCTGCCAGGATAAACACGCTGGTAGTTGCCAGCGGTGCCCAGTTGACTGGCAGATAATTGAGTAGTACCAGGATCGGCAACAGTGCAATACGGGCTAAGGTAAGAAAGTTAGGGGTATGCCGGTGCATAGTTGATTGTCTGTGAATATGGGCTGAATGTGTGGTATGTCAGGTTATACCCCGCCATGCAGGGCGGCATGGATCTGTTCTGCCAGGAAACGGCTTATGCCCCTGACTTGGCAGATATCCTCAACACCAGCACGACTCAGGCCCTGCAAACCACCGAAGTGCAACAGCAGGTGCTGGCGGCGTTTTGCGCCAACTCCCCGGATGCCTTCTAATGACGAAGTGCCTTGCGCTTTCGCTCTGCGCTGGCGGTGACCGGTGATGGCGAAGCGGTGCGCTTCGTCGCGGATGTGCTGAATCAGGTGCAGAGCGGCTGAATCAGGTGGTAGACGCAGTGGCCGGCCCTGATCAGGCAAAAAGAGCTGCTCCATACCAGGTTTGCGGCTGGGACCCTTCGCGACACCAAGCATATCCGGCACGTTGATACCGAGCTCCTGCAGGATGCTCCGGGCAGCGTGTAGCTGGCCTTTACCGCCGTCGATAATCAGCAGATCGGGAAACCTGCCATCTTCAGCCTGCAACCTCTGGTAACGGCGCTGCAACACCTGTCGCATTGCTGCATAGTCGTCACCACCCGGAATGCCGGTGATATTGTAACGCCGATAATCACTGTTGCAGGGTGCACCATCGGTAAAAACGACACAGGATGCCACGGTTTGTTCACCCATCGTGTGGCTGATGTCGAAGCATTCCAATCGTTGCGGTGGGGCGTCAAGCTGCAAGGCCGATTGTAGCGTATCCACCCGCTGCTGATTGACGCTGGCGCTGGCCAGGCGTGCCTGTAAGGCAAGTCGGGCATTGTTGATCGCCATCTGTAGCCAGCGGGCACGTTCGCCGCGCGGATTATGTCGGATGTGTACCTTACGTCCGGCCTGCACACTCAGTTGTTGCTCCAAAAGTGTCTGGTCTTCTGGTAAAACATTCACCAGGAGCTCGCCAGGTACCACTTTACCCAGATAATATTGGGCAATACAGCCAGAGATCAGTTCGCCGGGTCCGGCACCTCTGCCGGTACCAGGATACAGCGTTTTATTGCCCAGGTTGTGTCCGTGGCGGACGTAAAAAAGTTGTATACAGGCAACGCCGCCCTGATTAGCCACTGCGATGATATCCAAGTCGCCCTGTTCGCCACTGACGTATTGTTTTTCCTGAACCGTGCGCAGTACAGTGATCTGATCACGCAGTTTTGCAGCATGTTCAAATTCCAGCGCCTGCACGGCTGCTTCCATCCGGGCAACCCAGCGGTCCGTGACCGCTGATGCCTTCCCTTCCAGGAACAGACGAGTATCAGTGACATCCTGTGCATAATCAGTCGGGCTGATAAAACCGACGCAAGGCGCAGTGCAGCGTTTGATCTGGTATTGCAGGCAAGGGCGTGAACGATTGGCAAAATAGCTGTTTTCGCACTGACGCACCGGAATCAGTTTCTGTAACAGCTGGAGGGTCTGGCGTACCGCACGGCTGTTCGGATAAGGGCCGAAATACTGGCCTTTGCCACTGCGGGCACCGCGGTGAAAGCTTAGGCGGGGATAATCATCGGCAGACAGATACAGGTAAGGATAACTTTTGTCGTCGCGTAACAGAACGTTGTACCGCGGCTTGTGTTGTTTGATCAGGTTGTTTTCAAGGATCAGTGCCTCAGTTTCGGTGTGAGTGACAGTGATCGCAATATCGGCGATCTGTGCCACCATAGTTGCGATGCGAGTATTTGTGGCGCGGGTAAAATAAGTGCTGACCCGCTTTTGTAAATTCTTTGCTTTACCGACATACAGTACCTCATCGGCAGCATTCAGCATCCGGTATACGCCAGGCTGTCGGGTCAAGGTGCGCAGGAAGGCTCCGGCATCGAACGGTGGCTGGATAGAGATAGGTAGGGCCCCTGTAGTGAGCCAATCTGAAATTGGTGGATTGTCGGTGTCTCCTGGAGGCATATCAGGTATGATAATGAATCAGCTTATCTGTGTGTTATACCGTTAACCGGGATCAGGCCTGTGTATTCATGTGCTATCTGAATTATATCCGGCTAATGCTGGTGTTTACCCTGGTAGTGATTATCCTGGGAGCCTATACGCGCCTAGCTGATGCCGGTTTGGGTTGTCCGGACTGGCCGGGGTGTTACGGCCAGTGGTTGGTGCCGGAGACAGCCGATGAAGTTGACAATAAGACCTATCTGGCACAGCGCCCGTTAGAAGTCGGCAAAGGCTGGCTGGAGATGACACACCGCTATTTTGCCGGATTCCTCGGATTGCTGATAGTGGCGTTGACTGCCTGGTCCTGGCAGCGTACCCGTCAGATACCGCAACAACCCGTATGGCTGCCGACGGCATTGCTCGGACTGGTAATCCTGCAGGCCCTGCTGGGGATGTGGACCGTCACTCTGTTGCTGAAACCGGTCGTGGTGATGGCACATCTGTTCGGCGGTTTCACGCTGTTTGCGCTATTGTTTGTGTTGATGCTGCAGCTGCAGCCAGCGTATCCACCAGTCGCGGATGCGGGCAGTCTGAGGTGGATGGCGCCTGCTGGCCTGGTGTTACTGATCGCACAGATTGCGCTGGGAGGGTGGACCAGTACAAACTATGCAGCGCTGGCCTGCACCGACCTGCCGACCTGTCAGGGTATGTGGTGGCCACCGATGGACTTTGCGGAAGGTTTTGTGTTGTGGCGTGGTATCGGCACTAATTATGAATATGGTGTGCTGGATCACCCGGCACGGGTCGCGATCCATATGATGCACCGTCTCGGTGCAGTTGCGGTGTTTGTTTTTTTAGCGGGTCTGGTGTATGTACTGACCTGGCGCAGCCGAATGCTGAGAATGGCAGGTATGCGGATGGGGGCTTTGCTGGTGCTGCAGGTCGTATTGGGGATGAGTAACGTGATTCTGGATCTGCCGCTATGGGTGGCGACAGCACATAATGCGACCGCAGCACTGTTGCTGCTGTCTATGATTCAGATCAATTTCATGCTGCGACGAACCTGAGACACACCTGATGCAGACCATCGGTATCCAACAGATTTTAAACATTGCAGACTGGCGCAGCTATTGGGCGCTGTGTAAGCCCGGCGTGGTTGCGCTGATTGTGTTTACCGCCATCGTCGGGATATTTCTGGCCTCGCCCGGCCTGCCGCCACTCGGCATTTTTGTGTCTGCGACGCTGGGGATTGCGCTGGCGGCAGCATCCGCTGCAGCGATCAACCATGTGGTTGATCAGAAGGTGGATGCGCAGATGGATCGCACTGAACAACGCCCCCTGCCACAAGGCAAAGTGAGCCGTACTCAAGCGCTGGGCTTTGCATTGTTGCTCGGGGTCAGTGCAATGTTAATCCTGAGCCTAGGCGTGAACGGGTTGACAGCCGTACTGACGCTGCTGTCATTAATTGGTTACGCGGTGATTTATACCCTGTATCTGAAGCGGGCGACGCCACAGAATATCGTGATTGGCGGCGCTGCCGGTGCAGCACCACCGTTGCTGGGTTGGGTCGCTGTGACAGGCCGGGTCGATCCGGAAGCGTTATTATTATTTCTGATCATCTTTACCTGGACACCACCTCATTTCTGGGCCCTGGCGATTCACCGGATGGAAGAATATCGCCAAGTTGACATTCCGATGTTACCAGTCACGCATGGCCTGGCCTACACCCGGTTGCAGATACTGTTATACACGGTGTTGTTGTTTGTGGTGACGCTGCTGCCGTATGGCTACGGCATGAGCGGTACCTTATATCTGGCAGGTACCCTGGTACTCAATCTCGGCTTTCTGATCTATGCCGTTCTGTTGTATCGTAACGTGCACATCAGTCTGCCGATGCGTACCTTTGGCTATTCCATTATCTATCTGATGGGGTTGTTTGCGCTATTATTGCTGGATCATTATGTTCCGGCGCTACAGCAGTGGCTGGCCTGAGCCGGCACCAATAAAAAAGCTGTCCGGGGACAGCTTTTTTTGATCTGGTGGCAAGGGGCGGGCTTGAACCGCCGACCCCCGCATTATGAGTGCGATGCTCTGACCAGCTGAGCTACCTTGCCAAAAAGGCGCGCAATATACCGGACACCCCTGTTACCGTCAAGCTGTGCTCTGTAGCGAGGCGCGCTGTATTCCGGGGAGTATCATAGCCTAGTTCCAGCAACCTGATAGCAACTCTGCCCCACATTATA
>JAHDBG010000076.1:3267-5474 GCA_020630515.1 Gammaproteobacteria bacterium | reverse complement strand
CTGCATCAAACTTTTTACACCATGTCAAGTCATTTTTTGAATTTCTGAAACTCTAGTAATCATACAATAAATATTTTTAATCCTGAGACAGATCTGCCATCTCTTCTGCCAGGGCATCTGCTAATACTTCAGGAGACAGCTTATCCAGATCCCTGACTTCCGCTATTTTTGTTGATTTTTTTATCTGTGATGAAGATAGAATATCTTCATCGCGAATATCATCTGACACGAACATATTATCTATAAGATAGTCAGTCAATGCCTGTAACGTTGGATAAGTAAAAAATATCGTAGATGGCAACTTCTGATTGATAGTGCGAGCAAGAACATTACGCAACTCTATCGCCATCAGAGAGTCCATCCCTAAATCCATCAAACCGGTTTGTATATTCAGTTTTTCCGGTTTATCCCAACCCAATACCTTTGCCGTAATATTCTGTAAGTGCCTGATCAGTAAGGTTCGGCGTTGTTCTGGAGTAGCCTGCTTAAGTTGAGTATAAAAATCTATCGTAACAGCATCTGTCTGCAATTGCTCAACTGCATGATGCATAAATCGAGCAAAAAAAGCTGTTTTTACTTCGTTAGTTGTTAAAAATTTCTTCCATTGAACAGGCATAACGCTGACATGTGATTCACCCGTTTGCAACAGATACGCAAAACTCTGAATACCCTGTTCAGGCTGAATGTAGCCTTTCCCGTATTCAGCCATACGGGCCTGTTCGCGCTGCACCATCTCGGCTGCTGCACCAATGTCAGACCAGGCTCCCCAGGCAACACTTAATGCCGGTAACTGACGCGCCTGCCGATAATGCGCCAGTGCATCCAGAAAGACATTCGCAGCAGCATGATTCGACTGTCCCGGGTTACCGAGCAAACCCGCAACAGAGGAGAACAGGACAAAGAAGTCCAGCGGTAACGTTTGTGTCAGATCATGTAAATGCCAGGCACCATACACCTTTGGTGCAAACACTGACTCAAACTTATCCCATTGCTGATTGTTTAACGCACCGTCACTCAGCGTGCCCGCAGAATGAATGACACCTCCCAGAGGAACATCGGCCGGTATGTCAGCCAGTACCTGAGCCAACTGATCCCGCTGGCTCACATCAATCTGTCGGGTCATAATCGTTGCACCAGATGCCGTCATCTGGTCAATATCGTGCTGTGCCTCTGCAGTCGGTTGGCTACGACCCAGCAACAACACATATTTCGCACCTTGTTCGACCAGCCAGGAAGCCACTTTCAGGCCTAGTCCACCCAGACCACCAGTCAACAGATAAGTCCGGTCTGGCCGTACGATACCATTCTGTTCATCTTTCTGGATCACCACGATCTTACCGACATGTCTTGCATCGCGCATATAACGGAAGGCATCTATCGTTTGTTCAACGGAAAAGGTAGTGCAGGATAAAGGTTGCAGTATACCCTCTGTATACTTTTGCATGAGCGTAGCGAGCCATTGCTGAATCAGCTCCGGTGTGTCCCGTATATTCCTGACTAAATCAACCAGATGATACTGAACATCAGGACGTCGATCAGCCATGTCATGATGACTCCATACATCACGTTTGGCGATTTCGATAAAACACCCTTGTGGTGCCAGTACTGACAGACTTTCAGCAATAAATCCTTCACCAGTTAATGAGTTAAGAATAACATTAACACCCTGTCCGTCAGTGTCAGCTCGAATCTGTTCACCAAACTCCAGTGTACGCGAGTTATAGATATGCCGGATACCCATAGCCTGTAAGCCTGCCCATTTGCTTGGACTGGCCGTCGCAAAGATTTCTGCACCTGCAGCTTGAGATAACTGGATGGCTGCCTGACCTACACCGCCTGATGCCGCATGAATCAATACCCGATCCCCGGGCTTTATCTGAGCCACGTGATACAAAGTATGATAGGCCGTGAGAAACGCGACTGGAAATGCTGCTGCTGACTCATAGTTCAGGGATACCGGCTTGGATACCACTAATAATTGATTCACTGTGACATAGTTAGCAAAACTATTATCTGCAACTGCGATAACCGGATCACCCACCACAAAATCAGTCACATCGCTACCCACGGCAACGATATCCCCCGCACATTCGCTGCCTAAAAAGACATTTTTATCAGAAAGAATATTGAGTGCATCCAGTGCAATCATTAAATCACGAAAGTTTAACCCTGTTGCACGAACACGGACTTCTACTTCATCTGCCTTT
>JAHDBG010000076.1:0-3167 GCA_020630515.1 Gammaproteobacteria bacterium | reverse complement strand
ATCACGAAAGTTTAACCCTGTTGCACGAACACGGACTTCTACTTCATCTGCCTTTAATGGCCGATGCGTGGCCGACGATAAACGCAGTTTATCCAGATTACCAGCCTCTGATGCCTCCAGATAAAAAGGCCCATCCGGCACAGTCAGCCTGACTGGCTCCACATGAGGCGTTAACCGTGCAGCGTAACGTATATCCTGACGCAGTGCGATCTGATAATCTGGCCTGTCAGACGGTATGAGTAGTTCAGTACATAGGTTTTGTGCCTGATGCTGCACAGCGTCAACCGAAGTATAATCTTCTATATCAATACAACGACATTGCCATCCGGTGTATTCCAGCGCCAACGTCTTACCAATACCCCACAATGCCGCCTGAGTCAGGCCATCAACCGTATCGTTCGGTAAGACTGACTGCGCATTGCTGGTGACTAACCATAGGTCAGGTTGTGCAACACCATGCCGTAACAGTGACTGAATCAAATGCAGGGTGGTTGTACAAACATCCCGGAGTCCCTTTTGCAGGGCTTCTGTATTAAGTTCAGCCGGATTATCTAGCCCCCACAGCTGTACAACACGATGAATCTGCGGTAAACCGGTCAGTAACTGGTCATAATCTGCCGGTTGATCCGACCGGATCCGACAGGTCCGTATCACCTGCCCCGTATCTTCTTCGCAGGTCCAGGCATCACCCGGATATACCAGGACTGAGCGTTCTCCACGCTGAGACAGTTGTTCTGCTAAGGCAGCCCCCAGCCCTTGTTGATCAGCCAGTAGTAACCAGGTCCGTCCGGTATCCAGCTGTGGCCGATCCGTCGCACTCACCTGCGCCAGTAAGACATTCTGGGTCGTCTCTTTATCTAACGCATGGGTGGCCGCAGCAAATCCGTTCTGTAACAACACCGCTTCCCAGGCATCCACACTCAGCAACGGATGGCTCTTGCGCTGATCCTCGAAACGCCACCAGCCATCGGTCAGGCCAAACGTCAGATCCACCCAGCCCTGAGCATGAGTCACCTCTAGCAGCAACAGGATCCCGTTGGGCTGTAGCATCTGCTGCACATGTGTCAGGGTGGTGGATAAGTCCCGGGTCGCATGCAATACATTGGCTGCAATCACAATATCGCAGGCTGATAAGGCAAAACCCTGTTCTGTCGGTGATTGTTCAATATCCAGTTTCTGGTATTGTACGAACGGGTAATCTGCAAATTTTTCACGTGCCGCCGTGAAAAATCCGGAACCCAGATCGGTGAACAGATAGTCTGTCTGATCCTGCGGCAGTAATGGCAGGATGCCCGCCGTGGTGCCGCCAGTCCCGGCGCCGATTTCCAGAATCCGGATACCCTGTCCGGCCGGTCGCCGGGCCAGTGCCTGTTGAACCGCCTCACTGACGACCCGGTTCATCGCATCAGCGGTCGGCGAACCCCGGTAGATACGATTGACGCGTGTCGCATCACCATCCGGAAACAACAACTCTAATGGATCCTGTGTCCCACGCAGAACCGGGCCGAGCTGTTCAGCACAGGGTACCAGTACATTCAGTTCTGCCTCTATCAGATCGCCACAGGCTGTGTGTAACCGTTCCCGCTCCATCTCAGGCGAGCGACGTTCCGGGGTCACCAGCACCTGCCAGACATCACCGATCAACTGTACGATACCCGCTTCGCTCAATAGCCCTAATAAGCGTTCCAGAAGTCGGTGATACATCGGTATCACACCCAACTGGCGCACCAGTTGAGTACTCTTCCAGGTTGCACCCGCGACCAGTTCCACGCCTGCTTCAGCCAATGCTGCCAGGATATAATCCACACACAGACCTGCCAGTTGACGGACTGCGGCAACCTGTTGCTGGACGGCTGGCGCCTGCAACCAGTCCGCACCCGATGTGGCCAGTGACTGGCCCAGTTCATTCGCCTGCGGCAGGTACAACGGCGTATGACCGAAGCGAGGTTGTTGCTCCCAATCCACTTCGTATAACCAGTCTCGCCAGATATCGGTACCCAGCACCGCATGTTGTGGCGCTGCCCGCAGCATGAACCCGGTTATCCGGATCAGGATGTTACCCTCGGTATCCAGCAAGCGGATATTCCAGCGCTGATCTGCGGCACGTTGCGCATAACACCACCATTCATGACCGGTGATGCTGCCGAACACGGTGAGTTCATCCAGTGCGAAGGGCAGCAGGGTTTCGGCAGAGGCTGTTTCTTCTGTGATGCGCAAGACACCTGTCAGTTGCAGGCAGGCATCTAAGAGTCCCGGATGCAGTTGATACGCCTGAAACCGTTGAATCGCTTCTGGCAATACGAACCGTCCCAGCACACTATCGGTATTGCACCAGACTGCCGCAAGCCAGCGGAACTGTGGACCAAACTGGATCTGTTGCGCCCGTGTAGCAGCATCCAGACGAACTAAATCAACCACTGTGGTACAGGCCGCCTGTAATGTCGCTATATCTTCCGCCGCAGTCTGTGCTGTAATCGGTGCCAGCGTGCCACTAGCATGCGTCTGCACACCAGTCTCAGTCTGTCCGGTCTCAAAGCTGATCAGCTCAAATGTGATGGTCCGATCCTGTGTGGCCGTGTCATCTGTGTTCAGGATCACTTGTACTGTGCGTTCAGTCTGCTCAGGCAGTACCAGGGCCTGGGGCAGCAGAACGTCGACGCATTGATAGACTTGTTGAGGCCAGGCCTGCTGTACAACCCCCAGTACCGTCGCCAGTTGTCCGGCTCCGGGTGATACCACCTGACCAAAGACCTGATGATCAGCCAGAAAGGGTAACCGGTCTACACTGAACCGAGTTTCACCAACGATCTGTTTCTGACGAGGGAGCTGAAGTAACGTGTCCACCAGCGGGCTCAGCTGTTGCCGGGCGGTGCTCTGCCCGGTTACCCAGTAGCGTTCTCTCTGGAATGGATAGGTTGGCAGCACGATCTTCTGGCGTGCATAGTCCTGATCAAAGGCGACCCAGTCGATCGTGACGCCTTGTACGTACAATTGGCTCAGACTGGATAACAGTTGTGACCAGGCCTTATCTGGGCGCAGGCTGGGGAGCCAGAGACCGGTCTCTTCCGGGACACAACGCCGTCCCATACCGAGTAGTACCGGCTTGGGACCAATCTCCAGAAAGATATCGACGCCCTGTGCCTGCAGGCAGGCCATGCCATCGGCAA
>JAHDBG010000075.1 GCA_020630515.1 Gammaproteobacteria bacterium | reverse complement strand
GCGTAAACCAGCTCTCACCCCCTCAAGTGGTACGAAAATACTTGACCACTACACAAATTGATGCCGAATAGTATGGGTTGCGGTGGTTCGCATTGACAGCTCCGTGCAGTGGTAGTCTACAAAACGAGTTGCCGGATATCGGTGAGCAGACTGGCCAGATAGGTGGTAAATCGTACCCCTTCGGCACCATCTATCACCCGGTGATCGTATGACAGACTGAATGGCATCATCAGGCGCGGCACAAAGGTTTCACCATCCCACTTCGGTTGCATCGCCGCCCGCGAGACACCCAGGATCGCCACTTCGGGTGAGTTCACAATCGGGGTGAATTGCGTCCCACCGATCCCGCCCAGGCTGGAGATTGATAAACAACCGCCCTGCATATCCTGTGCTGCCAGGGCACCTTTACGCGCCTTGTCGCTGATCGTCATCAGATCGCGCGCCAGATCGAATACCCCTTTCTGATCAACATCGCGGATCACCGGCACCATCAGGCCCTTCGGGGTATCTACCGCAACCCCAAGGTGGCAATATTGTTTGTAAATCAGTTCGCTGCCATCCGCCGATAATGAGGCATTAAATTGCGGATAACGTACTAATGCTGCTGCCAGTGCCTTCATCAGGAAGGGCATGAAGGTCAGTTTAATATCCTGTTTTTCGGCGATCTTTTTCTGCGCCTTGCGGAAGGCTTCCAGTTCGGTGATATCCGCTTCATCAAACTGGGTGACATGCGGTATGCCCAGCCAGGCCTTGTGCAGGTGTTGCCCGCTGATTTTTTTGATCCGGCTGAGTGGCTTGTGCTCTACTTCTCCCCACTGGCTGTAATCAACTTCTGGTGCAGTTGGCAGGCTGAAGGTGCCACTCGTTGCTGACTTGGGTTGATCTGCCAGCACTTGTTTCACATGGTTCTGCACATCGCTCTTCAGGATGCGACCCTTACGTCCGGTACCGCTCACCTGGTGCAGGGCCACACCCAATTCACGCGCAAAGCGCCGCACACCCGGCGCTGCATGTGGTTTCGCCTGGCCGTCCGGTGTCGCGGGTAGCGGCTCGGCAGATGCTGCTACGGTCGACCGGGGTGCTGTGGCAGCTGCCGGTACACTCGCTGCTGCCGCTGCGGCAACAGGCTCAGGTGTGGCCGCAGGTGCTGCTGCAGTGGTTTGCATCACACCAATCAGATCGCCCTGATTGACCCGGTCACCCACCTGCATCTTCAGGGTTTGTATTGTGCCGGCACAGGGTGCCGGTATTTCCATCGTCGCCTTGTCGGTCTCCAGGGTCAGCAGGGCGTCTTCTTCCGCGACGATATCACCAGCACTGACCAGCACTTCGACGACTTCAACGTCTTTGAAGTCGCCAATGTCCGGGATATGAATCGGCTGCTCTGCGGTGCTAGTGGCAACAGTCGCAACTGGTGTCGCTTCCGTCACTACCGGGGCTTCCGGTTCTGGTGCAGCAACTGTTTCTGTAGTCGGTTCTACATCTGCCGCCGAGGATGCTGTCTCCAGCATTAATATCTGATCGCCCTGGTTGACCGTATCGCCTACCTGTACCAGCAAACTGGCAACCGTGCCTGCCTGCGGGCTGGGTATTTCCATCGTCGCCTTGTCGGTCTCCAGGGTCAGGACAGAATCTTCTGCAGCGATGGTGTCACCCACGCCGACCAACAATTCGATAATTTCAACGTCTTTAAAGTCGCCGATATCCGGCAGGGTGACTGTGATCTGTTGTCCCACGCAGTTTCTCCTTTGAGATGGCGACGTTATACGCTGATCGGATTCGGTTTGTCCGCATTGATTGAATAAGCCGCTATCGCCTTCGCCACGACACTGGCCTTGATTTCACCCCGCTGCGCCAGCGCATGCAGGGCAGCAACCACCACATAGTAGCGGTTGACCTCGAAATGTTTGCGCAACTGGCTGCGCAGATCGGAACGGCCAAATCCATCCGTACCCAACGTGACATAGTCTTTGCCCGCGAGATACGGGCGGATTTGTTCGGCAAAGGTGCGAATGTAGTCAGTTGCCGCTATCGCCGGGCCGGCGGTCTCTGCCAACACTTGGGTGACATGGCTGACCTTCGGTGTCTCGGTCGGATGCAGTCGGTTCCAGCGTTCCACATCAATGCCATCGCGTTGCAATTCGTTAAAACTGGTCACGCTCCACACATCAGCAGATACCTGCCAGTCCTGCTCCAGCAATTCTGCCGCTGCAATCACTTCACGTAAGATCGTGCCGGAACCCAGCAATTGTACCCGCAGCTTGTGCTTCCCACCCTGCTGGTATTGATAGATGCCGCGCAGAATTCCGGCAACAATCTCATCACCTTCCGGCATTGCCGGTTGCGGGTAGTTTTCATTCATCACGGTAACATAGTAGAACAGGTTTCGCTGTTCCACATACATCTCGTGCATCCCGTGTTGCAGAATCACTGCCAGTTCATACGCAAAAGTCGGATCATACGCCCGGCAGTTCGGGATCGTATTCGCCATCAGGTGGCTGTGCCCATCCTGATGCTGCAACCCTTCTCCAGCCAGGGTGGTGCGGCCAGCAGTACCACCGAGCAAAAAGCCTCGTGCCTGCATATCACCTGCCGCCCAGGCCAGATCGCCGATCCGCTGAAAGCCAAACATCGAATAATAGATGTAGAACGGCATCATGCTGATGCCGTGGTTGCTGTACGCCGTCGCTGCCGCGATCCAGGAAGACATCGCACCCGCTTCGTTGATCCCTTCCTGTAATACCTGGCCCTGCTGGGCTTCGCGGTAATACATCACCTGATCTGAATCGACCGGGGTATACAATTGCCCGACCGACGAGTAGATACCAACCTGGCGGAATAGTCCTTCCATACCGAAGGTGCGCGCCTCGTCCGGTACGATCGGCACCACATAGGGCGCGATCTGTTTGTCACGCAGCAACAAGCCCAGGAAGCGGACAAACGCCATAGTGGTAGACATTTCACGTTCACCACTGCCGCCGAGCAATGCTTTGAATGCATCCAGTGCCGGAATCGGCAAGGTGTTCGCCGTGCGTCGCCGACTCGGCAGATAGCCACCCAGCCCTTTGCGCCGATCATGCAGGTATTGCATTTCCGGGCTGTCGGGTGCTGGTTTGTAATAAGGTGCCGAGGCGATTTTGTCATCCGGTATCGGAATGCTGAACCGGTCACGGAACGCCTTCAGTGCTTCCGTTCCCATCTTTTTCTGCGAGTGGGTAATGTTCTGCCCTTCTCCCGCACTACCCATGCCGTAACCCTTGACTGTCTTCGCCAGAATCACGGTCGGCTGCCCGGTGTGTGCCATCGCTTCGGCATACGCCGCATAGATCTTCAGTGGGTCATGCCCTCCCCGCTGTAACCGCCAGATGTCTTCATCTGACAAGTTCTGCACCATCGCGGCCAGTTCCGGATATTTGCCGAAGAAGTATTTACGCACATAAGCGCCGTCATTCGCCTTATATGCCTGATAATCCCCGTCAACCGCTTCCTGCATCCGCTGCAGCAGGATGCCATCCTGGTCATGCTCCAGCAACGGATCCCAGGAGCTGCCCCAGATCACCTTCAGTACGTTCCAGCCAGCTCCCCGGAATACAGACTCCAACTCCTGAATGATCTTGCCATTGCCGCGTACCGGCCCATCCAGTCGCTGTAGGTTACAGTTCACCACAAACACCAGATTGTCCAGTCGCTCCCGCGCCGCCAGTGAAATCGCACCAAGCGATTCCGGCTCATCCACCTCACCATCTCCCAGAAACGCCCAGACCTTACGCTCCGCCGCATTCTGAATCAGTTGCCGATCCTGCAGATAGCGCATAAAGCGTGCCTGATAGATCGCCATGATCGGTCCCAGACCCATGGATACCGTCGGAAACTGCCAGAACTCCGGCATCAGCCAGGGATGCGGATAAGAAGACAGGCCACCGCCATCCACTTCCTGGCGAAATTTATCCAGATGTTCTTCGGTCAGCCGCCCTTCTAAATACGCACGGGAATATACGCCTGGGGCTGAATGTCCCTGAAAAAAGACCAGATCCCCTTCGCGTTCTGCATCAGTCGCCCGGAAAAAGTGGTTAAACCCGACATCGAATAAGGTCGCCACCGAAGCAAAACTGGCAATATGCCCACCCAGTTCGGATGATTTACGGTTTGCATGCACCACCATCGCCATCGCATTCCAGCGAATAATCGCGCGCAACCGCGATTCCAGTGCCTGATTGCCCGGATAAGGTCGTTGTTCTGCCGGAGTCAAGGTATTCAGATAAGCGGTATTCGCCGTGTAAGGCAGTCGAACACCACCACACTGTGCCCGCCGGATGAGTGATTCCAGCAGGTAATGTGCCCGTTCCGGGCCTTCATGGGCCAGCACAGCATCCAGTGCTTCCAGCCATTCCTGAGTTTCTATCGGATCCTGATCGGCTTGTTGGGTCATAAGTTGTCCGCATTCACAATAACAATATTGATGTTGGTGCATACGCAAGGGTCATGCTGCGCAGGCTAGCCGGTTATTCAAACAGATTTTTGCCGGAATTACGAGTCTGATTTTTGCCAGGGCCACGCAGAGCAATCTGTCATAAACCCCATACCGTAATAGGCTGATCATCCTGGTGCTCTGCCTGGTGCCAGATTTTGTCTTCCCACGATACTTCTGTGCGACGATCAAAGATCAGCAGGTGCGCTTCATCCGCGCCACATTGTGCAGCATAATCTGCCGTTTGCCGCAACCCGGTCTCCAGGGTAGTCTCCAGCGAGCCATACCGAATCTTCAATTCCAGCACGATCCGCTGGATCTCGCCATAAAAACTTGCCTGCTCATCCACCGGCCATTCGATATACAGGTCGGTGCGTTTACGCCCGAGTCCGTATTCCCGGCCGATGCGCCCGCCGCCATTCACAATCCGCTGCAGAAACGCTTGCAACAATCGCGACATGTCCAGCCGCCGCTCTGGGGTCAGATACCAATACTGTTGATGGGTAATCCGTGCTTGTTTCGACCAGATCAGCTCACGTGGTATTACTTCCTGATAAATCCGATTGGCAAGTTGCCAGAGGGCTACGACTTCCTGCCGGGTGAAGTTGCCCAGACGTAATGAAGTGGTCTTGATATTGAATGCAGAGCCGCCGGTGATGATGTCTTTACCACTGGTCTGGATCCGGTAGTCGCGCACATCCCGTACGCCGCACAGGATAATGGAAATCGGAAACGCTGCCGGGCGTTGCGCATAGCCACGGGTGCAATTCAAACTGATGTGGTGATTTGCTACCACAGGCTTCTGGCAAGCGTTATTCTGATCTGCTCTCCGAGGGTCGCCAGAATACCCGTCCTGGGGGCTCGGCTGCGGCCGTCCATGGCCGCAGACGCCCTCGGAGAGCAGATCAGAAAACGCCCCGTTTGAGTGCAGTGGTGCAACCACCCACGTGGCTATTTTCAAATTGTGCAGCCTTTGCACACATCGACGACGAAATCTGTGACACCGGTTATCGCGAGCG
>JAHDBG010000074.1 GCA_020630515.1 Gammaproteobacteria bacterium | reverse complement strand
GTAAACTAACAAGAAGCAGCGGATCATACCGCAATTCAACTGTGAACTGAAGCATTTCCCCGTATCCGACCGCAACAGGATTAACCATATGATTTCGCTTAAAGAATGTCTGCATCAACTGATCGCAACCCCATCAGTCAGCAGTGTCAATCCGGAATATGATATGGGCAATCAGGCAGTGATTGATCTGTTGGCCGACTGGCTGGAAGAGGCAGGTTTTGCAGTGCAGATTCAGCCAGTTCCCGGGTGTCCCGACAAAGCGAATCTGATTGCGGTAAAGGGGCGTGGTGAAGGCGGGTTGGTGTTGTCTGGCCATACTGATACGGTACCGTATGACGATGTTCTGTGGTCAACCGACCCGTTCCGCGCAACAGAAAAAGATCATCGTTTATATGGTCTGGGCAGTACCGATATGAAATCTTTTCTGGCCCTGGCCATTGCGGTGGCCCGGGATATTCCGGCGGATCAGTTACAGGCACCGCTGTATCTGATTGCGACTGCTGATGAGGAGAGTTCTATGTCCGGGGCGAAGGCGTTAGCGGCTGCAGCAGATATTGGTGCGCGCCATGCCGTGATCGGTGAGCCGACCGGCCTGCGGCCGGTGCGGATGCATAAGGGTGTGATGATGGAAGGAATCCGGGTACATGGCAGGTCCGGTCATTCCAGTAATCCGGAGCTGGGCAGGAGTGCGCTGGAAGGGATGCATCAGGTGATAAGCGAATTAATTGCGTTGCGTACCGATCTGCAGCAGCAATATCAGAATCCATTGTTCAGTGTGCCGGTCCCGACCCTGAATTTCGGGCATATTCATGGCGGCGATAATCCGAACCGGATTTGTGGGCAGTGCGATCTGTCAATTGATCTGCGTCCGCTGCCCGGAATGGAGATTCAGGCCTTGCGTGCCTTATTGCATCAACGGTTACAACATCGTCTAGCAGATACCGGACTGCAACTGACGTTTACCGCCTTGTTTGAGGGTGTGTCAGCATTTGCGACAGATGCCGATGCAGCAATCGTGCAGGCAGCTGCCAGGTTCAGCGGGAGTGAGCCACAGGCGGTGGCCTTTGGTACGGAGGCCCCGTATCTGCAACAGCTGGGTATGGAGGTCGTGGTGCTGGGTCCGGGTTCTATTGATGTGGCGCATCAGCCGGACGAATATCTGCCGTTGGATCAGGTACAGCCCTGTATGCATCTGTTGCGTGAACTGATCCGGGAGTTCTGTGTTTCTCCTCAGGCGCGATCTGCCTGATCTGTCATTGTGCCGAAATCATCATGTTGCAGCAACTTTAGCCATCACATCTGCGGCAAGCCGGGCTTTATAGTCACTGATTGTCTGACGTATCGCTAGGTCGTGTGTGCCGAGCATCTGTGCTGCCAGAATGCCGGCATTCCGGGCACCATCGATGGCTACAGTTGCCACCGGCACACCGCCAGGCATTTGTACGATAGATAACAGCGAATCCTGTCCGCTGAGTGCCCGGGTCCGGATCGGCACACCAATGACTGGCAATGGCGTGATCGCAGCAACCATCCCTGGCAGATGCGCAGCACCACCAGCACCAGCAATAATCACACGCAGGCCCCGGTCTGCGGCTTGTTGTGCATACTGATACAACCGGTGCGGGGTACGATGTGCCGATACAATCGTCATGTCGTAGGCCAGCTGAAAATCATCCAGCTGGTGCGCCGCCGCCTGCATGACCGGCAGATCTGAGTCGCTGCCCATCACAATGCCAATCTCAGCCATGTGTGGTACCTCGTATCTGCAGCTGGCTGCGAATCCGGATGGTCATTGTCCGGGCATGGTTCAGATCCGGGTTGAGTACGGTAACATGACCCATTTTGCGTTGGGGTTGCGTCTCATATTTACCATACCAGTGGTAGCAGACACCCGGTTGCGCCAGAATATCATCCAGACCATGGATCACCGGTGTGCCGCGATAGTCCGCAGCACCTAACAGGTTGATCATTGCCGCCGGGCTGAGGGCTGCTGTGCTGCCGAGTGGCAGGCCAAGAATAGCACGCAGTTGTTGTTCAAACTGATCCGTGACGTGCGCATCCAGCGTATGGTGTCCTGAGTTATGGGTGCGAGGTGCAATTTCATTGACCAGTAGCTGATCCTGCGCATCCAGAAACAGTTCAATGCCAAAGATGCCGATACCTTGTAACGTATCGACGACGCGCACAGCCAGTGCCTGTGCGGCGGCGGCCTGATCTGTCGATATGTTCGCCGGAGCCAGCAACAGATCCAGAATATTGTACTCAGGATGAAAGTGCATTTCGACGGGCGGATAGGCAACACTCCTGCCATCCTGCCCACGTGCAACCATGACGGCTAATTCGTGCTGAATCGGTACATGGCGCTCCAGCAGGGAAGGCATCGGCAGGTGATGTACAAAATCAGCCGCGCTACGCATGACCTGGACGCCGCGTCCGTCGTAACCACCGCACCGTGCCTTCTGTACCAGCGGATAGCCGAATTCATCGCAGGCCTGTCGTGTCGGCTGATCCAGCGCGACAAACGGGGCTGTGGGGATAGCGCGCTGCTGCAGATATTGTTTTTGTGTCAGCTTGTCCTGAATAATGGCCAGGACCCGTGGCTCAGGGTAGATCGCGTGGCCCTGCGCGGCCAGCTCACTCAGAGCGGTACTGTCGATATCTTCGCGCTCATAGGTGATCACATCACAGGCCGCTGCCAGCTGACGCAACTGGTCGGCATCGTGACAGCTGCCGACCAGCTGCTCAGCAGCCAGCTGTCCCGCCGGACAGTCAGGATCGGGATCCAGTATCGTACAGGGGCAGCCAAGGCGGGCTGCTGCCTGTACCAGCATACGACCCAGCTGGCCGCCACCAACAATACCGATGTGAGCCAATGGCATAGTTCCGGCAGTCATCAGCGTTGTTGTTCCACCTGACGGGTAATGACCCATTGCTGGGCAATCGACAACACATTGTTGGTAGCCCAGTACAATACAAGACCAGCCGGGAAAAAAGCGAACATCAGGGTGAATACCCAGGGCAGATACTGCATCATTTTAGCCTGCATCGGATCAGCCGGCATCGGATTCAGTTTTTGCTGAAAATACATGGTCGCACCCATCAGCAAGGGCAGGATGAAGTAAGGATCCTTAATGGAAAGATCGGTGATCCATAAAATCCAGGGTGCCTGACGCATTTCGACGCTTTCCAGCAACACCCAGTACAGTGCGATGAAAAACGGCATCTGTACCAGCATCGGCAGACAACCGCCAACAGGATTGATTTTTTCTTTTTTGTATAAATCCATCATCGCCTTCTGCATGCGTTGTTTATCGTCCCCATAACGGTCTTTCATCGCCTGAATACGCGGGGTTAGCTTGCGCATGTTCGCCATGGAGTGGTAACTTTTTTCGGACAGTTTGAAAAACAACAGCTTAATCAGCAGCGTAAACAGGATGATGGTCCAGCCCCAGTTGCCGACATACTCATTGATCTGTTCCAGTACCCAGTGCATCGGTTTGGCGATAAACACCAGAAAACCGTAATCCACAGTCAGATCCAGCCCTTCCGCCAAGTGTTCCAGTTCTGTGCGCAATTTCGGGCCAATGAACAGAATGCCGTCAAACTGGCCACTCTCTCCCGGAGCCAGCGTTTGTGCGGCACTGTAGGTACCAATCACAGATCGGCCATTGTTCAGGCCTTTGCTGTAAAAGTGCTGGTTGTTATCAGGCGGTGGAATAAACGCACCCAGAAAATAATGTTGCAGCATGGCGATCCAGCCATTCATCACATTCTGATTCAGTGCGCCAGCATTCAGATCCGAAAAATCATATTTCTGATATTTATCCTGCTGGCTGTAAATAGCACCGCCAGTGTAGGTATACATGAAAAAATTGCCGCCGTCCGCAGGTTCGCCGCGCTGGAACTGACGATAATCACGTCCCTTCCAGGGCTGATCTGAGTTGTTCTGCACCCGGTGGCTGAGTTGAATCGCATGGCTGTTGCGCTGAAAGGTGAAACGCTTGATCACAGCGAGACCATCTGGTGCCTGCCAGGTCAGATCAACAACCAGCTGATCGGCATCATCCGGCAGGGTATAGATGTCCTGCGTTGCCCGGAACGTCGCTTCATGGGTGGGGGTGCGCGTCTTATCAGCACCGAGCAGGCCACTCTGGGCGATAAAATAGTCGTTGAAACGCTGGCTCAACAATTGAAATTTGATCTCAGGCGTGTCAACTGAGACCGGGTATTGCATCAGCTTCGCATCCACGATGGTGCCACCACGCGTATCAATCTGCAGATCCAGTGTATCGGTACGCACCTGGATTAAACGCCCGGGTGACATTTCTGCGGCCGGATCAATGACGGGGGTGGTGTCTACGTCGGCATTCACCGGAATATCCGGCGTGGCAGTATCCGCATCTGTCGTAATTGTTGAGGCTGACGGTGCAGTGCTGAGGTTATGTTGCGGGATCACATAATCAGCCTGCCAGGCCTCCCAGAGTAATAAGCCGATAAAGCCAAGGCCCAACAGCAGAAACAGACGGATATTATCCATACAAGGTAAAGCCTCTCCGGGGAATGCGGGGATCAGGTAGGACGAATCAGGCCGGGTGACTGACGCGTGTGGACAATCGCCGGAAGTGGCGGGTCAGGCTGGTGCAGATCTGATCATTCGTGCACGTACCGACTGCCCGGCGTGCCATCACGACGTAGTCCAGCGAAGCAACGACGTGCTGGCGAAAATATTCGCGCACCAGTCGTTTAATGCGGTTGCGATCTGTGGCCTGCCGGAGTTGCTTGCGGGCAATGGCTAAACCCAGACGCGCACAGCCTGTTGCAGCAGGTCCGGCGAGTACCGTGAACAAGGCATCAGACGATTTCAGTGGCGCCTGAAACACCTGCTGAAAATCAGCCTGGTTGAGCAAACGCCGACTGCGTGGGAAGGCATACGGTGTGCGCGTCATTAACAATCAGCGTACATTGATGGCTGGTGTGAGTCGGACACGTCCCTTAGCACGGCGGGCATTGATGATCTTACGACCGCTTTTAGTGGCCATCCGGGTACGAAACCCATGTGTATGGGCGCGTTTCAGGTTGCTGGGTTGAAAAGTTCTTTTCATTTTGATCTGCCTTGGATATAACAAGCTGCTGAGTGTGTATAGTACGCGAGCTTAGTGAAACCGGAGCAATGTAAATTAAAACGTGTAGTTTGTCAAAAATCTCCTTATGTCAGCAGCAATTCCCGCTGAAAAGTTGGTTGAGCGGCGCAAAGTGGTTTTTGAGGCGTTCTGGTTATTTCAGAGCGCACGCGAAGCTCATCAACTGGTGCTGATGTTGAAGGTGGCGGCTAAGTTGACCCTGAAGAACCTAGCCTGAGCCTGTTTTGATCCTGGCACTGTCGCAAATTCAAGAGGTATCAATCACCATGGGCACAGGCTTCAGTTTATAAGCCAGGCTCAGATAGAGCGTTTCCCAGTCAGCAATGAGCAAACTGTTAAACCGCTCGCGCAGCT
>JAHDBG010000073.1 GCA_020630515.1 Gammaproteobacteria bacterium | reverse complement strand
GCACTTTTTTACTGCCTCCTGCAACCCCTGTTATTAAAATTGCCGAAGCACTAGGTAGGGCAGCAGGCCTGCAGCGTATCGTCCAGCGCCTGTATCGGAAAATCAGTGCTGATCACCGCCTGACCGATGCCACGTAGCAGGATCAGACGCAGGCGCCCGTTCAGCACCTTTTTATCCACTGCCATATGTTGTCTGAAGATTGTCGGGCTGAGGGCCGGGGGCTTGATGGGTAATCCGGCAGCTGCCAGCAGAGCGCGGATGCGCACCTGATCTGAATCCGCCAGCCAGCCCAGACGATGCGACAGATCGGCAGCCATGACCATTCCGGCGGCAACCGCTTCGCCATGCAGCCAGGTTCCATAGCCGAGCCCGATTTCAATCGCATGACCGAAGGTATGGCCCAGATTGAGTAGGGCACGGGTAGCGGCTTCTTTTTCGTCGGCAGCGACAATTGCTGCCTTATTCGCGCAACAACACTGAATCGCATACGCCAGCGCGACCGGGTCGCGCTGGCGCAGCGCACTGATATTGCTTTCCAGCCAGGTAAAAAAATCCGGGTCATTGATCAGGCCATATTTAATCACTTCAGCCAGTCCGGCAGATAACTCGCGATCCGGCAGCGTATCCAGCGTACTGATATCGGCAATCACAGCTTGTGGCTGATGAAACGCGCCGATCATATTTTTACCGAGCGCATGATTGATTCCGGTCTTGCCACCGACAGAAGAGTCCACCTGGGCCAGCAAAGTGGTCGGCACCTGAATAAAATGCACACCGCGCTGATAACTGGCAGCGGCAAACCCGGTGATATCGCCGACCACGCCACCACCCAGAGCGATCAGCGTGGTCTGGCGGTCATGCCGCTGCTGCAACAGGGCGTCGTAAATCTGATTCAGAGTGGTCAGATTTTTGTATTGTTCGCCATCCGGCAGGATCAGTTCATTAACCTGATAATCTGCCAAGGCTTGTATCAGCAGATTCAGATACAGGGGAGCGATGGTCGTATCAGTGATTATCATCACCCGGCTGCCGCTGAGATACGATGCAAAACTGGCGGAATCTGTGAGCAGGTCGGTACCGATCTGAATGGGATAATGATGTCCGGGTAATTCGACCCGGAGCTGGTGTATAGCGGGCATGAGTATTCCGGATTTTCAGAATAAAAGGTGATTGATGCTAGTCGAATTATTAGTTACTGCTGGTGGTATTGCAACCGGTATGACACTGTATCAGAAACACCTGAAGGGCAAACATAGTGGCCAATGGCTGGAGGACTTGCGTCGTGCGACACGTCGTACTTCGGAGCTGATTTTTGGTAACGAGCGTAATCAGCAGTTATTATCTCTTTCTTCAGAAGAGGAAACGGATACCCGGCGTAAGACTGAAAAAATTATTAATCGTAAAGTCGCTGTTTCAGTGATTTCCACCGGATTTGCGACAGCCGGTCTCTTTCTGTACGCGCCTCTGGGGCTGCTTTGTTTGCCGGGCATCATATATGTCAGTAAAGATATTTTTGTCAGCGGGTATCGTTCTTTAGTTCATCAGCGGAAAGCGAATGTTGATGTCATTTCTGGTTTATGTAAAATATTTCTTCTGATCAGTGGGCATTTGTTTATCTGTTCCACGACAACAGTCATATTTGCAGTCAACCGCAAACTATTAAATAAAGTTAAGTCCAATGCGAAAGGAAACTTAGTCAATGTATTCCGGCAACAACCTCGTGTAGCCTGGGTGTTACAGGAAGGTGTTGAGTGTGAAGTGCCGGTTGCTGAATTAAAACAGGATGCTATTGTTGTTGTCGGCGCTGGCGAAACAATTCCGGTAGATGGTGAGATTATTTCAGGCTCTGCCTATATTGATCAGCATATTTTAACAGGTGAATCTCAACCTGCGGAAAAATCTTGTGGTGATCAGGTGTTTTCTGCAACCATTGTATTATCAGGTAACATTCAGATTAAAGTCGATAAAGTGGGTGAACAGACAACGGCTGCTCAGATCGGCATGATGCTGAATCAAACAGCAGATATTAAAACAGATCAGCAGTTAAAGGCAGAAGAATTTTCAGATAAGACAGTTTTACCGACATTAGCACTGAGTGCCTTTGCATTTCCTTTTTTTGGCCCGACGAGTGCATTAGTGATATTGCAGTCTCACTTTAAATATCGCATGAATATTGTATCAGCTATTGGTCTGTTAAATTATCTCAATTTAGCCTCCCAAAGCAAACTGTTAATTAAGGATGGACGTGCCTTTGAGCGCATAAGCTCGGTAGATACTGTAGTATTTGATAAAACCGGAACCTTAACAGAAGAAATGCCACAGGTTGCAGAAATTCATGTTTGTGCAGAAAACTCAGCTGATAATCTGTTACGTTATGCGGCAGCCGCAGAAGGCAAACAGACGCATCCGATTGCGCGTGCAATCATTGCTGAGGCACAGGTGCGTGAATTAGATCTGCCGGTATTGGATGAAGCAGAATATCAGGTTGGCTATGGACTGTCTGCCAGACTGGATCAGCGTCAGGTACAGGTCGGCAGCGTACGCTTTATGGCATTAATGGGGTTAGATTTATCAGATGAGTTACAACAATGTTACGACACTTGTTGTGATCGGGGTAATACATTAATTCTGGTGGCGGTGGATAATCAGCTGATCGGAGGTATTGAATTATGTCCTACAATCCGGCCAGAGGCACAAGAGATTATTTCTGGTCTGTCTGAGAGAGGCGTTACCGCAACCTATATTATTTCTGGTGATCATGAGGCGCCTACCCGGAAGCTTGCCAACACATTGGGTATAAAGCACTATTTTGCAGGTGTTTTGCCAGAACAAAAAGCTGATTTAATTAAACAATTGCAAAGCGAAGGAAGATCTGTCTGTTTTATTGGCGATGGGATTAATGACTGTATTGCGATGAAACAAGCCGATATCTCTGTTTCACTGGGTGATGCTTCTACTGTAGCGATTGATAGCTCACAAGTGATTCTGCTGGATAATTCTTTAAAGAATTTACATAGATTATTTGATTTATCAAAGCAATTCATGAAAAGCACAAAGATATGTGCTACTGCTATCTTACTACCGAGCATAGTGGGAATGAGTGGCGCATTATTTTCGGGCCTTGGTCTGGCTCAGGTACTGTTACTTTCTCAGCTTGGATTAATGGTGGCAGTAACGACTTCTGTTTATCCTGTATTGAAGCACAGCTTGTCTGAAACTGATGAAAAATGATTAACTGGCTATCGTCTGAAAAAGCCTGATTTTAATAATTTTATTTTTTTTGTAGAGAATAATATGAATTCTGCATATGCTGTTCACAGACGTCTGGAAAATATGATCCCGGAACAAATCTCCCGTGCCGGTAAGACAATATTGTCGGCAACTGAGACGATAGACGCGATTCAGACACATCCGGGTCTGATTCCGGTATCAATATCTGCTGAAGCAGGAGGATATATTGTCTGGCTGGATATGTTACGTTACCCTTTTACCGAACGTCAGTTTTGTCACTCAGTGGCGAACGCCGTAGATCAACAGAGTCAGCAGCCATATGCCTTTACCAGTCGTTTAGATGTATTATATATGCCTGATGTGGTCACAGATGGTTTGTCACCTGATGCATTTATTTTTCATATGTCACGTTGTGGTTCAACTTTATTGTCCCGATCATTAGCGAAAAATGAAAAAAATATTGTACTGAATGATGCAACGCCACTACATGAGAGTTTCTGGCAGATTATAACAGATAACTGGCAAAGTGATTTTGCAATAGATGAAACGAAACTTTCTTTCATCAGGCGCTTGCTACTGGCTATAGGGCGACCCAGGATCGCTGGCCAGGATCGTTATTTTGTAAAATTTCGCAGTTGGAGTATAGCCTTTATTAAATTTATCATGCAGGCGTTTCCAACAGTTCCCTGTATTTTCATTTATCGTGATCCGATTGAAGTGATGGTGTCGGCTAAACATCGCGCACCGGAGCCTTTATTACGTTTACAAAATCTGCCGCTAACTTCTTTTATCACAGGCAAGGCTTCAGACGCAGTCCGAAACCTTGAAACGATAGCTTATTTAAGCTTGTTTTACGAGGGGTATCTGACAGCTGCTGTACGGGCTGAGGTGCCACAATTACAGTTTCTGAATTATATGGATGTAAAAAAAGATAACCTGAGTGTTATTTTGCAGAAAGGATTGGATTATTCTCCGGCACCGGAAGATCTGGCTGTGATGCAGACGCAATTTGATTTTTATTCAAAAGATAATGATGATAAGGTTGCTTTTGTTCCGGACCGGAAGGCCAAACAGGCTGAAGCTACACAGGAGATACGGGTTGCTGCAGCTCGTATGCAGGTGCTGATGGATGAATTGGATCGTTCACCAAAGAATCTTGCTCGATACCTTTAGTTTATGGGAAATATTACCGAAGAACAGGTTAAGGCTGCGTTAGCGACCTGTATTGAGCCGCATCTGCAGTGTGATCTGATCAGTGCGAAGACAGTGAAAGAAATACTGATCTCAAGGAATCAGGTCACAATCAAACTGGTATTCGGTTTTCCGGCCCGCAGTGTGCATGCTGACCAGATGTCTCTGATACAGGCTGCCGTGCAGCAGGCACTCCCTGCGGTAAGCCGGTGCACTGTAGAGATACAGACCCGGATTGTGGCACATGCGGTACAGACGGGCCTGCAGCCACTGCCACAGGTGAAGAATGTGATTGCGATTGCCTCAGGCAAGGGCGGTGTGGGGAAATCGACCACAGCAGTGAATCTGGCATTGGCGCTGGCGGCGGAAGGGGCACAGGTCGGTATACTGGATGCAGACATCTATGGTCCGTCACAGCCACGACTGCTGGGCATCACAGGCCGACCGGAAAGCGAGGATGGCAAACGTCTGGAGCCGATGCGCAGCTACCACCTGCAGGCGATGTCGATCGGTTTTCTGGTGGAAGAAGATACGCCGATGATCTGGCGTGGGCCGATGGTGACGCAGATGCTGAATCAGTTGGTGCACGAAACGAACTGGTGCGGACTGGATTATCTGATCACCGATCTGCCACCCGGCACCGGCGATACCCAACTGACGCTGGCGCAGAAGGTGCCGGTTGCTGGGGCGGTGATTGTGACCACCCCGCAGGATATTGCGTTGCTGGATGCGCGCAAAGGACTGCGCATGTTTGAAAAAGTGCAGGTGCCGGTACTGGGAATTATTGAGAATATGTCAACGCATATCTGCTCGCAATGTCAGCACGAAGAACCGATCTTTGGCAGCGGCGGCGGCGGCCGGATCGCCGCACAATATGGCGTACCACTGCTGGGTGCACTGCCGTTACAATTATCCATCCGGGAGCAGGCGGATGATGGCAAGCCGACGGTGGTAGCAGCACCGGAGAGTCCGATAGCGCAGACCTATCGGCAGACAGCACGCAGACTGGCAGCGGCCCTGTCGCTGCAGAAACGTGATTATGCGGCGAAATTTCCGAAGATTGCCGTACAGAACAATTGATTGACTGAT
>JAHDBG010000009.1 GCA_020630515.1 Gammaproteobacteria bacterium | reverse complement strand
GGATACCAGTGCTTCATAATAATCTGGTGTATCCCAACTACAATCAGCCAGCCATTTTTCAAGGCTATCTTCATTGCAAACCGGATAATCATCACGATTCAGGTCTCTGGTATCATTCACTACCGGTGCGAAGGTGACCGGGTAAATGGAAACCTGTAATGTACGTCCCTGCATTAAAGACTTCTGTGACCTCAGCTTCGCTTCTAACTTGTTGTAATAGTCATCCTGAATTGACTGTATTTCAGGTTCGGAAATATCACGACCTTCTGCAAGATTAAATACAACTAATCCTTTTTCCCGGGAGACTAACAGTGCATCAATTGCCCCGGGGCCTTCTGCTGTACAGATAATCGGGTATCCGATATACAATAATGCATCATATGTTATATAAGATTCCAGGCAGGCTATCAGTCGTCGTGCAGAAACAGGTTTTTTTGTACTGCCTTGTATAATTTCCAGCATCATTTTTCTCCTTATTAAGCCTGCCGGACACCGGTTTTGTGGTGGCGTCGGGGCCGGCTGGGTGTCGGTCCGTGTTCTGCCTGATAGCGTGTCCACCAGTCTGCAACCGTAATATCAACCTCACCGACCTGGGCACGCAACAGCATGAAATCGTAGGCTGCCCGAAATCGGGGGTGGCGCACTAGGCGTGCCGCCCGGCGGTTTTTCGTGGCCTTAAAACTGAGCTGCATAGCCCAGATATCACGCGTCATTGCACTGAACCGTCTTGGCAACGCGATCATCTGGCTCTGTTGCGCGAATACCTCATCTGCAGCCTGGTGCAGTGCGGGGTAGGGCGCTGTGCCGTTTGTCTGTATCCGGCGTGCGACGTGTTGCACTGACGTCCAGAGCAACACGGCAAACAGGAACGCCGGGGTGATCGGCAGGCCTTGTGCGATCCGCTGATCGCTGTTGTGCAGGCCCTGCTCAATCAGTTGTTGTGTGGCATCGCCCTCTGCTGCCAGTCGCTCGGTTGTCTGACCGAATAACACCGCCAGTAAGCCGTAATGTTGCAGTTGCTGAAACGTGCTGGCTGCCTGTCCGGTCATAAACAGCTTCAGTACTTCGTCTGTCAGACGCGCGGCCGGTACGGCGCACAGCCGGGGGGCCAGTTCCCGTACGGGTGCCTCGGTTTCAGGTGCCAGCTGACAATCCAGCTTCACTGCAAAGCGTATTGCGCGCAACAAACGTACCGGGTCTTCAGTATAGCGCTGGTGGGGATCGCCGATCAGCCGGATAATCCGCTGATGCAGATCGTCCAGGCCACCGACATAATCTGCCAGGGTGCCGTCGGCACTGTTAAAGTACAGTGCATTTAACGTAAAGTCACGACGCTGCGCATCCTGTGCTATCGTGCCATAACGGTTATCGCGTACAATCATGCCCTGAGCCGATTGCTCAGCTGCTTCACCGGAGCGGAAGGTTGCCACTTCAATCTGTTCGCGCCGCATAAACACATGGGCGAGTCGGAAACGTCGCCCGATCAGACGGCAGCGACGAAACAGTCCTTGTACCTGCTCCGGCGTGGCATTCGTGGTGACATCGAAGTCTTTCGGCTGCCGGCCTAGCAGGAGATCCCGTACGCCACCGCCGACCAGGCAGGCCTGATAGCCCGCCCGGTGCAGCACTTGCAGCACTTCCTGTGCGCCTGGTGAAATGGCTTCTGGCGTCAGTCCATGGGCCTCCGGTGGATATATCGTTGGTGTAATGATCAGTTGCTTCCTTTATGATTGAGTTTGATCTGCATACGCATTCCACTGCATCGGATGGCGTCCTGGCGCCAGCTGCGCTGATACAACAGGCTGCACTGGCCGGGATTCAGGTGATTGCGCTGACCGATCACGATACTACTGCGGGTGTTGCCAGTGCGCAGAGTGCTGCAGATCAGCTTGGCCTGATGCTGATACCAGGCGTTGAGATTTCAGCACACTGGCACGATTGTACGTTGCATATTGTCGGTCTGCAGGTCGCCGTGGATCACCCGATTCTGCAGCAGGGGCTCGACCGGTTAGCGACCGCACGTTATGCACGTGCCCGACAGATCAGCCAGCAACTGAATGCCGCAGGTCTGACCGGTGACTGGTGCGCCGCTGCGCAGCAGTCTGGTCAGTCAGTCGGGCGCCCGCATGTTGCTCAGGCTCTGGTGGCAGCAGGCCATGCGGCAACGGTGCCGGAGGCGTTCAGAAGATTTCTGCAGCCGGGCAAGCCCGGTTATGTTGCGGGCACTTGGGCACCTTTAGCTGAGGTCATTGGCTGGATTCAGGCGGCTGGTGGTCAGGCTGTGCTGGCACATCCGGCGCGTTACCGGCTGAAACAGCGTCGTTTACGCCGGTTGCTGGATGCGTTCGTCCAGGCCGGAGGTGTTGGCATAGAGGTGATTGCAGGCAGCCACAGTGCTGAAGAAGCCCGGCTGCTGGCCCGGCTGGCTCGTGATTATCATCTGTTTGCCTCGGTCGGTTCGGATTATCATGGGCCTGGTCTGTCTGCCCGTTCACTCGGGCCGCTACCCGCCCTGCCGGCAGGCTGTACGCCGGTCTGGCAGCACTGGTCTTTGCCTGCAGCAGATGGCAGTGTGCATGCATCGACCTGATAAGCGCCTGGGGCAGCATTTTCTGGTCGATACCCGGGTTGTTCAGCAGATTGTTGCCGCGATCCGTCCGCAGCCGGATCAGCATCTGGTCGAAATCGGCCCGGGGCAGGGTGCTCTCACGCTGCCGTTGTTACAGGCTGCCGGTGCCTTGCATGCGATTGAACTGGATGCGAATCTGATTCCTTATCTGCAGACACAGTGCGCCAATCAGGGGCGGTTACAGGTGCATCATGCTGATGCGCTGTATTTTGCCTATCACCAGCTGGCATCTCATCCGCTCCGTCTTGCTGGCAATCTGCCGTACAACATTTCAACCCCGCTCATCTTTCATCTGCTCAGCCAGCGCCAGGTGATACAGGATATGCATTTTATGTTGCAGCAGGAGGTTGTGGCCCGGATGGCGGCCCGACCCGGCAGCAGGACATACGGGCGCCTGAGCGTTATGGTACAGGATGCCTGTCAGGTTGAGGTGTTGTTTGATATTCACCCGGCTGCATTTCATCCGCCGCCGCGAGTAATGTCCTCTTTCGTGCGTCTGATACCTGAGCCTGCGAAGTATCCTGCCGGACACCAACAGGTTTTTGGTCAGATTGTGGCACAGGCATTTACGCAGCGGCGCAAGACGTTGCGTAACAGCCTGAAATCCCGGTTAACTGCAGAACACATCCGGCAGGCGGGAGTTACCCCGCAGGCTCGAGCTGAAGATCTGAGCACCACTGAATACCATCGCCTGACAGAACAGTATCTGCTGAACAAGGGGTGTTGTACACCCTGAAGTAGCTACCGGTTGTCCTGTTGGGTATCCATATCGGGTGACTTATTTAACGCATCTGCGATTTGTGTGTGCAGGGCGCAGATACGCGCATCGGCTGCAGGTGCAGCCTGCACCTGCACCTGCAGCAGTTCATGTGCCAGATTCAGGGCGGCCATCACGGCGATACGCTCCATACCTGTCACCTTCCCGGAGGCCTCAATCACCTGCATGCGCTGTTGCAGTAAATCTGTTGACTGGCGCAGTATGGGCACCTCATCCGGCTGACAGGTGATCCGGTATTCCTGTCCCAGTAGTCGGATGACGGTAGAATCGCGCTGGCTCATGCCATGTCCTCAAGTGCGACTAATTGCGCCAGTACCGCTTCCAGTTGCTGACAGGCTTGCTGGCGCTGGTCTTCCGCAGTGGTAAGCTGCTGGCTGATCTGCTGCAACTGGTGTTGCAGCATCGTATGGGCCTGTTGCAGATCCTGGTAGGCACGGATCAGATGATCCACTTGCGTTTCCAGTTGTTGCAGCGCCTGCGCCTGCACAGACAAGGTGTCTGGCATTCTTAACCCTCATCCTGTGAGAAAGAGTTGGACAAACTGATTATTCACGGTGGTACACCCCTGCGTGGTGATGTCCGCATATCAGGTGCCAAAAATGCGGCCTTACCGATCTTGGCAGCGACACTGCTGGCTGACACACCGATGCTGGTGGAGAATGTTCCGCATCTGCATGATATTACCACAACCATGGAGTTGCTCGGGCAGATGGGTATGCAGCTGACGGTGGATGACAGGATGCGCATAGAGGCAGATGCCAGTCAGGTCAGTCATCCAGTGGCACCCTACGATCTGGTGCGCACCATGCGTGCTTCTATTCTGGTGCTTGGCCCACTGCTGGCGCGGTATGGTCAGGCTGAGGTCTCACTTCCCGGCGGTTGTGCGATTGGTTCACGCCCGGTTGATCTGCATCTGAACGGCTTGCGTGCGATGGGGGCAGACATCGATGTTGTCAACGGCTATATTCATGCCCGTGCCGAACGATTACAGGGGGTACATCTCAGTTTAGACCTGGTGACAGTTACCGGCACTGAAAATCTGATGATGGCCGCAGCCTTGGCGACCGGGACAACCATCATCGAAAATGCAGCCTGTGAACCTGAGGTGGTGGATCTGGCGAATTGCCTGAATGCGATGGGGGCACAGATTACTGGCGCGGGCACCACCACGCTGCGGATTGAGGGGGTTGAGCGACTGCAGGGCGTGCGACATCAGGTGTTACCGGATCGGATTGAAACCGGTACCTATCTGGTGGCTGCAGCGATCACCCGGGGGAATATTCGGGTACGTGATACCAATCCGGCGTTGCTGGATGCTGTGCTGCAGAAGCTGCGTCAGGCGGGTGCCTGCATCACCACAGGTGATGATTGGATCACACTGGATATGACAGGGCGGGATATAGATGCAGTAGATATCCACACGGCACCTTACCCGGCATTTCCGACTGATATGCAGGCACAATTTACGGCGCTGAACACGCTGGCCAGTGGCGTCGGTATTATTACCGAAACGGTATTTGAAAACCGCTTTATGCATGTTCAGGAAATGCAGCGGATGGGGGCGGATATCCGGTTGGAAGGCAACACGGCGATCTGTACCGGTGTATCGCAACTGACTGGTGCACCGATTATGGCGACTGATCTGCGGGCTTCTGCCAGCCTGATTCTGGCGGGCCTGGCGGCACAGGGCGAAACCATCGTCAGCCGCATCTATCATGTGGATCGGGGCTATCAGAACATTGAAGAAAAACTGCAGGTGCTGGGTGCGGATATCCGTCGCGTGCCTGCTTAAGCAGCGTTATTCATTATGACATATCACCAACCCATAACGATTGCTGTGGCGAAAGGCCGTTTATTACGGAATACCCTGCCACTACTGGCACGCATTGGCATTCAGCCGCTGGTTGTGGATATGGATCAGACCCGGAAGTTGATCCTTGAGACCAGTCAGGCACAGATCAGGCTGTTACTGATCCGGGCCACCGACGTGCCCACCTATGTACAATGGGGCGCTGCAGACTTTGGCATTACCGGCAAAGACACCTTGCTGGAGCATGGTGGAGCGAATCTGTATGAGCCTCTGGATCTGCAGATTGCCAGATGTCAGCTGTGGGTGGCAGGTTATCCCGATACAGATACGCGCATCCAGCGTCTGCGCGTGGCCAGTAAATATATCCGCACCAGTCAGGCCTTTTTTCAGGCACGTGGCCAGCAGATCAATCTGATCAAGCTGTATGGTTCCATGGAGCTGGCACCGATGGTCGGTCTGGCAGATGTGATCGTGGATCTGGTCGAATCCGGTAATACCTTGCAGGCGAACGGGCTGGTGCCGCTGGAACATATCTGTGACATCAGTGCACGTCTGATTGCTAACAA
The DNA here is from genome assembly GCA_020630515.1 of Gammaproteobacteria bacterium. Lineage (GTDB taxonomy): Bacteria > Pseudomonadota > Gammaproteobacteria > Chromatiales > Chromatiaceae > JAHDBG01. The sequence goes on along the minus strand of JAHDBG010000009.1, from coordinate 26,034 downwards.
GGCTGCATGGAAGATGAAACAGGCGACCTGTCGTTACTGGGTAGATGCGCTACAGGCGGTGTTGTCATCTGAGTCGGCATAAAAAAACCCTGCTTCCGGTAAGGAAGCAGGGTTTTTGCTGAATGGCGTCCCGTAGGGGAGTCGAACCCCTGTGACCAGCGTGAAAGGCTGGGATCCTAGGCCTCTAGATGAACGGGACTTAACATGGATCAATTATAGCGTAAAAAATGAATCTGGTGGAGCCAGGCGGGATCGAACCGCCGACCTCAACACTGCCAGTGTTGCGCTCTCCCAGCTGAGCTATGGCCCCGGATTGAAATCGGTATAATAGGCAACAAGTGCCCACTTGTCCAGACCCGGAATGCATCCGGACACTTTTACACTGAATATCACCTAAAGGACTCACAGCATGTCGGCCACTTCCCTGCGACACGACTGGACCCTGTCTGAAATACAGTCATTGTATGATCTGCCATTCAACGACCTGTTGTTTCAGGCACAGACTATACACCGCGCCCACTTTGATCCGAACGAAGTCCAGATCAGTACACTGTTGTCGATTAAGACCGGAGCCTGTCCCGAAGACTGTGGTTACTGCTCACAAAGTGCCCGGCATCAGACTGGGCTGGAACGCGAGAAACTGATGTCCCTGCCGGATGTGGTTGCCGCAGCCCAGGCAGCGAAGGATCAGGGCTCTACCCGCTTCTGTATGGGGGCCGCCTGGCGCAATCCGACCGATAAGAACCTGGATCAAGTGATCGACATGATTCAGGCGGTGCGTGATCTGGGTATGGAAACCTGCGTCACTCTGGGGATGCTGAGTGCAGAACAAAGTGAACGCCTGAGCACAGCCGGTCTGGATTATTACAACCATAATCTGGATACATCGCGCGAATTTTATGGACAGGTGATCAGCACCCGTACCTTCGATGACCGGTTGGATACACTGCAGCATGTGCGTGATGCTGGCATTAAGGTGTGTTCCGGCGGCATTCTGGGTCTGGGCGAACAACCGCGTGACCGTGCCCGGCTGCTGCAGGAACTGGCGAACCTGCCGGACCATCCCGAATCAGTGCCGATCAACCAGTTGGTGCCGGTTGCTGGTACGCCACTGTACGAGGCTGACAAGGTCGATTCACTCGACTTTGTGCGTACCATTGCTGTCGCTCGTATGCTGATGCCACGCAGCTATGTGCGTCTGTCTGCCGGGCGTACTGAGATGAGCGATGAAATGCAGGCTCTGTGTTTTATGGCCGGGGCAAACTCGATTTTTTATGGTGAGCGATTGCTGACAACCGACAACCCGGTAGCCGACCAGGATCAGGAGCTGTTTGACCGGCTCGGGCTGCATCCGCAGGTCAGGCCGACGGATGTATCCGCAACCGCAACGCTTTGAATATCGGCATCATGTCTGTGCTGCAACCGCACGCCTTGGTAGAGTACAAAAGCCATCCGGCCCGGATCACCGAAGTCGCGGATAAAATCGTGATTGCCCTGCCGGATGGCAGAACGAAAAAGGTGCGTGAAAAGGATATCCGGATTCTGCACCCGGGGCCGGTCAGTGACCTGGTAACATTGTCTGTGGGGCCCCCGGATGCCACTGATGCCTGGGAGTTATTACAGGGTGAACAGACCACGCTGGCAGATCTGGCGGAGCTGATTTGTGGCACCTACAGCCCGGTCAGTGCCTGGCAGATATGGCAGCTGTTACGCGATGGCCGTTATTTCAGTGGCGATCCGGATGCGATCCGGGTACACCCCTCGGAACAGGTTGCAGAGATAGATGCAGCACGGGCGCAGAAACAGCAGGCAGCACTTGCCTGGCAGGCCCTGCTGGAACACATCCAGGCGGCACAACTGACCACAGCCGACCGGCAGCAACTGACCGAAGTGGAACGGGTTGCGCTAGGTACCACCGCGCGCAGCCGAATCCTCAGCGCGTGCAAAGTGCCGAATACGCCAGTTGATGCGCATCAGTTTCTGGTACGTTGCGGTTACTGGCCTGCTTATGAAAATCCCTGGCCACGCCGCCATGCGATTGTACCGGAACAGATTGAACTCGCCGTCCCCACGCTGACGGCAGAGCCGCGTCTGGATCTGACCCATCTGCCCGCCTGGGCAATAGACGATGTCGGCAACGCAGACCCGGACGATGCGATCAGTCTGGAGAATGACTATTTGTGGGTGCATATTGCGGATGCTGCGGCGTTAGTTGAGCCGGACAGTCCGCTGGACCTGGCTGCCCGCGAACGGGCCAGTACCCTGTACCTGCCGGAACAGGTGCATTGGATGCTGCCGCCAACCCTGATTCAGCAACTTGGCATGGGGTTGGCCGAGTACAGTCCGGCCCTGTCCGTCGGTTGTCGCCTTGCTGGCGAACAACTGTGTGATATCCGCATTGAACCCAGTCGGGTACAGGTACAGCGCATCACCTATGAAGCAGTGGATCAGCGTCTGCAGGAACCTGAATTTGCGGCGCTCGCCGAGCTGACCCGGGCATATCGTAACCGTCGTGCCGCAAACCAGGCGATTCAGCTGGATTTGCCGGAAGTGACGATCAGGCTGGACGGTGATCAGGTACAGATCAGGCCGGGTGACAAGACACCCAGCCGCGATCTGGTTGCGGATGCGATGATTATGGCGGGTGAGGCGGTTGCGCTGTATGCGCAACAGCATGACATTGCGATACCTTATGCGATGCAACCAGCACCGGATACACTGGAACAGCCGCAGACCCTGGCCGGAAAATATGCGTACCGGCGTTGCCTGAAGCCAAGTCGCACCCTGCTGGAGCCGGAACCGCATGCCGGTCTTGGACTCAGCAGCTATACCCGTTGCACCAGTCCGTTGCGACGTTATGCAGATCTGGTAGTGCACCAGCAATTGCGGGCTCATCTGCGTAATCAGTCCCTGCGTACCCGTGCAGACATCAAAGATGCGATCCTGGTGCTGGATGAGACCAACAGTCGAAACCGGCGCGCGGAACGTCAGACGAATCTGCACTGGAAGCTGGTGTATCTGCAACAACAACCGGACTGGCAGGGCGAGGCAGTGATTGTCGCGCTGGATGAACGCAAAACCACCTTATTGCTGCCCTCCCTGGCCCTGGAAACCCGGATCCGCCGGCAGCATCACCATCAGCCGGATGACACGCTCCGGGTCCGCATCCAGTCAGTTGATCTCGCCCGGCAGGATGTCACCTTGCGGGTGATCTGAGCTGTGTCTGCTAAAATACCCCCTTTTATTACCTAACTCTTAACCGGAGAACTTAGACTGTGTCTGCCCAAAACGATGCTGTTTTTTTACGTATGTTTCTCGTAATTCTTGGCGCCCTGGTTGCCTTTACCATCGGCATTCTGATGGTGGCGCATAACGTCTCTGCCGAGCTGCGGGCCAAACATCCTGATGCTGCCCGGGTGACCGCACAAACAGAAGCACGTATCGCTCCGGTTGCCCAGGTCAGTATTGCCGGCCAGGAACCTCTGGCACCGCCTGCGGTAGTAAAGACCGGCGCTGAGATTGTTGCGCAGGCCTGTAACAGCTGCCACATGAGCGGCATTCTGGGGGCACCGAAGATCGGCGATCAGTCAGCCTGGGAAGGCCGGCTGGCGCAGGGCATCGACAGCGTGTATCTGAATGCGATCAACGGCAAAGGTGGGATGCCGGCCCGAGGTGGTGCTGCAGGTCTGACTGATGACGACGTTCGGGCGGCAGTCAACGATATGCTGGCGAACAGCGGACTGCCACAATGACCCGACCAGTCGCCCGACTGGAAACCTTCCCCAATCCGCAACCGCAGCGTGATTACACTATCCGCATGCGGTTGCCTGAATTTACCTGTCTGTGTCCGAAGACCGGTCAGCCTGATTTCGCCACCCTGCACCTGGCTTATGTGCCGGATCAGCAGTGTGTGGAACTGAAATCACTCAAGTTATACTTGTGGTCGTATCGTGATCAGGGTGGCTTCCATGAAGCGATGACAAATCGCATCTCAGATGATCTGATTGCCCTGTTAGACCCGCGTTATTTACGTCTGACTGCCGAATTTAATGTTCGCGGTGGCATTTATACCACGGTCGTGGTGGAACACCGTGCGCCCGACTGGCAGATACCATCACCCGTTACTCTGCCTGGCAGAGTCTCATGATCTATTTTATCCCCCTCGTCGTGCTGATTCTGGTGCTCTTCTCAGGCGTCCTGATCCGCAGGTTGCTGCAACACAGCTACCTGTCACCAGCTGCAGCGAGGCGACCAGGAGCGCCGGAGCAGGCTGGCAGAGATGTCACACCGAAACTGGCGAGATCTGATACACATCCGCCAGCTTATCAACCGTCTGAACCAGTCGATACTGATAACAACCTCTGGCAGACTCAATACCTCAAACCCACCCTGATTGGTCTGGCAATCCTGATACCTGTCTGCGCAATCAGCCTGTATCTGTTGACAGGTTCGCCGCAACATCTGGATTCTGCTACACAAACTGCGGCCAACTCTCCCCGGCCTGGCGTAAAAGACCTGACGGTCGAGCTGGTGGCGCACCTTGACGCAAACCCGAATAATCCTGAAGGCTGGTTTATTCTGGGTCGCACCTACCTGAAGCTGGGTCGGTATAACGCTGCGGTGCGTGCCTTAACCACTGCACATGAACAGAATTCCGTAGCGACCACCAAGGTCGCCCTAGCTGATGCACTGACCTTGCAGAATCAGGGTGAGATACCTGACCTGGCGGTGGTGCTTCTGGAACAGGCGCTGGCGCTGGCGCCGGACAGCGTAACCACGCTCTGGATGTTGGGCCAGGCGGCGCAACAACGTGATCATGTTGTACAGGCGCGGGACTACTGGCAGCGTGCCTTGCCGCTGCTGCAGACACAACCGGAAGCACAGGCGGCCCTGCGGACACAGTTGGATGGTCTGGCAGACAGACCATAAGGATTTACAATATGCTCAGGTGGTTTTCTCGTATCTTTAAAAAATCAGTACCAGGTGGCATGTCGGTGATGCCGAAAAAGGCCCTGGTGACTGGCGCTGCCACCGGAATCGGTCGCGCGATTGCCTTGATGCTGGCAAAACAAGGTTATGATCTGGTTGTGCATTACCGCAATAGTGCGGAATCTGCTCAGACTGTGTGCAATGAAGCTGCAGCATTGGGAGTCAGAGCAGTTGCCCTGTCAGCCGATATCACGCAGCCGACAGCAGCGCAGGACCTGGTGAATCAGGCAGCAGATACTCTGGATGGATTATCGGTGCTGGTCAACAACGTCGGCAATTTTGTGCAGAGTCCGGCGAGTGACACCACCGTTGAGCAATGGCAGGAGGTGATGGACTCTAACCTGAATGCCACTTTTTATACCACCCGCGCTGCCATCAGCCATTTAAAGGCAGCGGGAGCCGGGCGTATCGTCAGCATCGGTGCGGCCGGTGCACAACACATGAATGCTGTTAACAACAATACGGCGTACCTGATTGCCAAACATGGCACCATTCTCTATACACAAGCACTGGCACAGGAATTGATTACAGACGGCATCACAGCCAATGTGGTTGCACCTGGTGTTGCCGAAAACTCGTTTGAATACGACCCTGACTGGGAAGGTGAATTGCCTCAGTTGCCTGCTGGCAGGCCAGCCAGTATGGCGGATATTACACGGGCAGTCTGGTTCTTTATCAACCCGGCAGCCGATTACGTCACTGGACAGGTTTTAGAAGTGGCCGGTGCCTGGAGTCCACAGAATGAACATGGATAGAAGAGGCAGTACTTGTGTTAACTCTGGATGACCTGCATCACATTTACCAGCAATACCAGTCGGATTGGAATGTGCGGGTTGAAAGTTTTGCGATAGGTGATCAATATTTTGATTTCAATTGCACACAAGCCATAATGGGCGTGGTCAATTTATCGTGTGATTCCTGGTATCGGGAAAGTGTGTGTGTCAACTCAGAGCAGGCTGTGCGTCGCAGCCTTACCCTGAAGGCGCAGGGCGCGCATATTGTCGATATCGGTGCTGAATCCACCTTGCCGCAGGCTGAGCTGGCCTCTGCTGAACAACAGCAGGGCCACATTCTGCCCTTGCTGGTAACATTACACCAGCAGGGTGTGGCCACTTCAGTGGAAACCTATCATCCGGGCGTTGCCAGGGTCTGTCTGGAGGCAGGCGCGGCTGTGATTAACCTGACCGGCTCAGAAGGTTCGGAGGCTATTTACCAACAGGTTGCAGAGCACGATGCCGGGGTGATTATCTGTTTTGTGCAGGGCAGAAACGTCCGGGATGTGGATACGGTTGCCCTGAGTTCCGATCCGGTACAGGTGATGTATGATTATTTTGCCCGGCAGATTGATATAGCAACCAGAGCAGGCGTCTGCAAGATCTTTATTGATGCCGGTCTGGGGTTTTATTACAAAAATCTGCAGGACAGTGATGAGCGTATCCGGTTCCAGATGCGCACTTTTCTGACCGGGTTCCGGCTGCGTCGCCTGGGATTCCCCGTCTGTCAGGCCTTGCCGCATGCGTTTGAGCATTTTGGTGAAGAGGTCAGAACTGCAGAGCCATTTTTTGCTGTGCTGGCAACTCTGGGAAAAACGGACTTAGTGCGTACCCATGAGGTGGCTAAGGTCAGGGCTGTGCTGGATACGATGCATATTTATTAACTGTAGTTACGCACAAGCCTGTTAAACAGACTATTTTTGCCGATTTTCCTGGATGCCCTCACATGTCATTCCGCGCGGAGCGTAGCGAAGTCGCGGAATCCATCGCCAGCGGCGCCAGATTTTCGTAGATTTTTGGGTAAATCAAGAAGATTCTGCGACGGTAGCGATGCTGCCGCGCAGAATGACGTTGTTGTATGTCGTGCGTAACTACAGTTATTAATTGCAGATCTTGCGGCAAAGATACAATCCTTCTTCCTGATTATTAAACTCCCAGTTATTCAGAACCTCAATGCCATGCTGATCCAGGTATTCTTTAACCAAAGGTGTGGTATAACGGTAAGAAAAGAACAATTGCACACGTTCACCTGGTTGCCAGTCGATCACCTGGTCGTTGATCGCCAGTCTGACAGGCTGTCTGACTGTGAAATAAGCCGCTATTTTTTTTAGTGTTGTGTCCGGCTGTGCAGAGTCGCTATTGATAGTCACTGTGATATCACCATCAAGTTTACTGATCCCGACATCACGTAAAACGCTCATCAGCCATTCTCTGGTTGGTAAATTGTCGTACTGTGGTAACACAGCTTCCATGCCCAGCGTATAGCTATCCCCTGGTGCCAGATTGGCACTGAAGAGCAACAGATCCTCCGATGATAAAAACTGATTCAGTATCGGCAATATCGTTGCGGGGGTAAAATTCGGGATCATACCAAAAAACGTGATTAAGCGGGCTGTGCCACCACGCGGCATATAAGAGATCAGGTCATCTGCATGGAGCAGATCACATACCATCGGCTGAATATGTAAATCAGGGTATTCCCGGCGCATTGTTCGGGTAGCAGTAATAGCCAGTGCATGACTGACATCTACCGGGTAATAATTGACCATCGAAGCCTTCCTGTCAGCTAACAGGGAATGCAGCAACACTTCCTTTTCTCCACCACCACAACCCAGGCTGATCAGATCAAACCGATCCTGTCTGAGTGTATCAAGTGTTGCATGCAGGCATTGTTCGTAAGCCCGATGATAACCTTGGCTTTGTTGCGTTGGGGAATAGGTGTTGTGAAGATTCAGCCATTGCTGGCTTTGTCGTGTTGTATGGTAATGAAACTTATGGTTGATACAGCGTCGGATAAAGCTCTCTGTATATTCGTGTGTTACCCGATCCGGAAACTGACTGGCGTGAAAATACACCTGTTCAATGTGACTTGCCATAGCTGAAATACATTATCGAGATTTAATTTGATTCATCAGGGTTAAATTTACTACGTGTGATATCAATCGTAATCTGACCGTCAAAATCCGGAATAGGGGCGGCAACCTTGGTAAGTTGCACACGGACCGTGCGAGGTAGTGGGAAAGACAGCACTGCTCCGGCGATCGCCTCTGCCAGTCGTTCAATCAGGTCAGGCTTTTCACGTTTAACCAGCGTTTTGACCGTGTCGATGACTGAACTGTAATCCAGCGTGTCCTGTAAATCATCACTTTTACCGGATGTTGCCAGATCCAGGTCTATGGTCAGATTGATACTGAACCATTGGCCAAGTTTTTTTTCTTCCGGAAAAAAACCCGTGTAACCATAACAACGAATATCAGTAATGTGGATTGTATCCATAAAGCTATAAGCTCGTGTAGTGTTCTACCAGAATACGGGTGTAAGAATTCAGGGGATAATGCAGGGCTTCATCCGGAGACACCCAGGCCCAGCGCACAATTTCCTCATTCGGTGTAATTGTATGATTTTGCGAACGAGCATAATAGTTCACCAGAATAAAGTGCGCTGAGTGAATAAATTGCGGGTCGTTGACTGCTTCCTGCAGAAGCGCAAACCGAACCTGGTATAAATCCAGACCGACCTCTTCCCGGAATTCCCGTAACAAGGCCTGCTCCAGCGTTTCTCCCCAATCGACTTTACCGCCCGGTACACCCCAGGTACCGCGCCATTTGGTGGTTTCTGTAATCAGAATCTTATCGTCCGGTCCGGTTACCAGCGCACCAACCGTCGTCAACGGATATTGTGTGGACATAGAGATCACCTGTCCAGTAACGGAGCCAGCCCGGCCCACACATTCTGTAACATCAGTGGTTGTGCTGCAGTATCCGGATGAATGCCATCCGCTTGCATCAGATCAGGTGACTCAGCCACTCCGGTTAACAACAGTGGCACTAACGTGACCGCCTCCTGCTGTGCCAGATCAGCATACATCTGCCGGAATGCTGTCTGATAGACTGGACCGTAATTGCCCGGCAGACGTACCCCGAGTAACAGGACCCGCGCACCCGCCTGGTGCGCCAGCCGGATCATCTGGCGCAGATTTGCGGTAGTCTGCGTAAGATCAAAGCCACGTAACCCATCATTCGCACCCAGCTCCAGTACCACCAGCTTTGGCTGATAACGCTGGATCGCCTGCGGAAAGCGGTACAGACCGCCCTGTGTGGTTTCACCGGATAAACTCAGATTCAGCACCCGATAACCGGGTGCTGCTGTCTGCAGGCGGTGCTGTAACAACGTGACCCAGCCTGATTCACGCGGTATGCCATAAGCCGCACTCAGGCTATCGCCGAAGATTAAGAGATTCTGCGTTGTCGCGTGACTCATACTGCCGCACAGCCATAACCAGCCAATGAAAAATCTGACTAACCGCCCCATCCTGTCTGCCCATCAGGTTACTAAAAGACTCACCACAGCCAGCGGTGATAACCTCACATTGCTGGCAGATATTAGCTTATCCATCCATACAAGGGAAGCAGTCGCAATTCTGGGCACCTCCGGCTCTGGCAAGTCCACCCTGCTGGGGCTGCTCGCCGGGCTGGATACTGTCAGCAGTGGCGACATCCGTGTCTTTGGTCAGGCGCTCAGCGCGCTGGATGAAGATGCGCGTGCGCGTCTGCGTGCTGGTCGGATCGGTTTTGTATTTCAGTCGTTTCAGCTGATGCCAGGTCTGAGTGCACTGGATAATGTGTGTCTGCCATTGCAGCTGACTGGCGCGGCCGATCCGCAGGATCAGGCCAGGGCACTGTTGCAGTCTGTCGGCCTGGCGCATCGTCAGCACCATCTGCCGACCCAGCTGTCCGGCGGCGAACAACAGCGCGTCGCACTGGCGCGCGCATTTGTCGGCCCGCCCAGACTGTTGTTTGCCGATGAACCCACCGGTAATCTGGACAATGTGACCAGCGGGCAGATTGAAGATCTGCTGTTTGCATTGCGGGATCAGCACCAGACCACACTGGTATTAGTGACCCATGATGCGCGCTTTGCGCAACGCTGTGATCATATCCTGCGACTGGATGCAGGACGATTAGCATAAAGAGGGTGCGATTCAACTGATGTGGTGATCTCAGTGCCGGGGTCAGACGGGATAGAGAAGTTTATGAATATCAGTCCTGCAAACACAGCGACATGACTGCCATGCGTACTGCCACACCATAGCTGACCTGTTGCAGTACGACTGAATGCGGGCCATCAGCAACTGCAGAATCCATCTCAACACCCCGGTTAATCGGCCCCGGATGCATCACTATCACATCCGGTTTTGCGACGGCCAGACGTGCCTGAGTCAGTCCGTATAAACGAAAATATTCGCTCGTACCCGGTAGCAGAGCACCATCCATTCGTTCTTTCTGCAGACGCAGCATAATCACGACATCGACGTCCTCCAGTCCGTCTGCCAGGTACGGGAAGATATGCACACCCAGGGTGCGGGTAGCTGCTGGTAACAGGGTTTGTGGCCCGATCAGGCGTATTTCTGAGACGCCCAATGTATTCAGGGCGGCGATCTGTGAACGCGCCACGCGTGAATGCAGAATATCACCGACGATCGCTACACGCAGCGGCGTAAAATCGCCTTTGTGCCGGCGGATGGTAAACATGTCCAGCAATGCCTGCGTCGGGTGCGCATGGCGACCATCACCGGCATTGATCACGCAGACACCGGGCGCAGTATGCTGTGCGATAAAGTGTGCAGCCCCTGATAACGGGTGCCGTACCACAAACAGGTCGGTATGCATCGCTTCAATATTGCGCAGCGTATCCAGCAGTGTTTCGCCTTTTGCGGTGGCGGAGGTACTGACGTTGAAGTTCATCACGTCTGCGCACAGACGTGTTGCTGCCAGTTCAAACGTCATGCGCGTACGGGTGCTATTTTCAAAAAACAGGTTGGTGATGATCCGGCCCTGCAACTCCGTTGATTTGGTCAGCGGATCCATATAGGTTTCGGCCAGATCAAACAGATGTTGCAGCAGTTCGCGCGACAGCCCGGCGATAGTGAGCAGGTGACGTAAACGTCCCTGTGCGTCTGTCTGGAGGGTAGGGTGCGGCATCAGCAGTCAATCAGCCGATCTGCGAGATCTTCAGGACCTTCTGCAGATCCCGTCGCACACCCTTGGAAGGTATTGTCAGGTCGTAATACATCATCAGATTACCGATTGGATCTACCAGAAAATAATATTCGCCACTGGTATCAAAACGAACATCTTCGAACGGTTGCTGCCAGTCCGGCTGATGTGCGCTGCGATCCGGTTGCACGATCATCAGATCCGGATGTTGTTGCGCCAGTTCTGCACTGAGTTCCGGTGCGAGCGGTTGTGATGTGACCAGCAGTCGCCTGACGCGCGCCATGTCCTTGTTCACGCCAATGCGGATCTGGCGGGTTACGTACAGTTGTTCGCGGCACGTTTCTGCACAGGCTGTGCCGGCGTAAATCACATACACCCAGCGTCCATGCAGTTCGCTGAAATCCTGTGGTTCACCAGTCTGGCTGTTGTGCAGCCCGCCTGTCGTCAGCGGGCGGACAGGCTGGATCAGCGTGCCTGCGTTACTGGTGGTACTGACACCATGCGTATCCAGGTAATACCAGGCTATCCAGGCCAGTACCGGCGGCAACAAAAATAAAGTGATAATCCCGAGTAACTGACGACGCCCCGGATGTGCCTTATCAGGTGTCTGATGAATCATGCTCTTTCGCACTCGGGAAGCTTAATGTACTGTTCATGTGGATTCTGTGTTCCGTCGTTGCAGATTCACGCCAATATAGATGATCAGCAGGGCCAGTGCCAGCGTAAACCATTGTGCGGCATAGCCCTGGTGTTTTGCCGGTGTCAGGGTTTCTATCGCCTGCCAGTCATGTTGTAGTGCCCCCGGTTGGTTGGGATCAACGACCAGCGCCAGGGTTGGCAACGTCAGCCCCTGCCCGGCGGCCAGCGCGGCAATATCCAGATTCGGCACCACCTGCTTTGCGGTGGCATCAGCCCAGTTGAGTTCGGCTAACACCAGTCCGACTGCTGCTGGTGTATCCAGGTGTCCGCGTATCTGGTGGTGTCCGGCGGGCAACGGCAGATCAGGCAGGGTCTGGCGCGATGCTCCCTGGCTGATCCAGCCGCGGTTCAGCAGTATATGCGTGCCATCTCGTAGCCGAAACAAGCTGTAGACATGATAACCGGGGCGTCCCTGATACAGTCGGTTATCCAGTAGCCATTGTTGTCCCGGCTCATACTGGCCGTCTGCGACCGCTGGCCGGAACCGATCCGGCATTGGTGCCGGACGGGTCTGATCTAACATGAGTGGTGCTGCTGCCTGGCGTGCCTGTTTTGCGGTGATCAGTGCCTGTTTTTCGTCGGCGCGCCCCAGCTGCCAGTTGCCAAGGCTCAGTAGTACGGTGAATAATGCGATAAAGCCGAGCGTCGGCCAGAGGGTCGGGCGAAATGTCCAGCCTGCGCAGTTGTTCATCCGGAGGTTTTACTATGTGGCTATCAATATTGGTGGTGGTGATGTTTGTCGGGATTGTTGCCAGTCTGGCAACCGCGCTGTTCCGGCTGGTGAGTGACTCGTCCGGTGGCAAGGGTACGCTGCGTGCCCTCACCATACGTATCGGTTTGTCAGTCGCGCTGTTTGTGGTACTGATGCTGTTGATTGCGTTTGATGTGATTCAGCCGCACGGCGTGTATCCCGCCGTGCCGCCTCAGTCCGGTAGCTGATTCAGCTGAATATCGTTTGTCCGGTCATCGCTGTTGGCTGCGGCAGTCCCAGTATCTGTAGCAAGGTCGGTGCGACGTCGCATAAGGCAGCGCCATCGCGTAGCTGTGTCGTCTGCTGCCCGATATATAACAATGGCACCGGATTGGTGGTATGTGCTGTATGTGGCTGGGCTGTTTCCGGGTCGCGCATCTGTTCTGCATTGCCATGATCAGCGGTGATCAGGAGTTCACCACCCGCCGCTTGCGTCGCAGCCACCACCTGTCCGATACAGGTATCCAGTGTCTCTACTGCCTGTACTGCTGCGGCATAATTGCCGGTATGGCCGACCATGTCACCATTTGCATAGTTGCATATGATCGCATCATAGGTTCCTGCCGCTATCGCTGTGACCAGTTTATCGGTCACTTCCGGTGCACTCATGGCCGGTTGCAGGTCGTAGGTTTCGACCTTGGGCGATGGTACCAGAATGCGTGTTTCTCCCTCATTCGGCTCTTCGACTCCGCCGTTGAAGAAGAAGGTGACATGCGCATATTTTTCGGTCTCGGCGATGCGCAACTGGCGCAGGCCTTGCCGGGCGAGGATGGCTCCCAGCGTATCTTCCAGTCGCTCCGGTGAGTACGCGACTGGTAGCGCAAAGTTCTGGTCGTATTCGGTCAGGCAGACGTGGTACGCCAGCTGCGGCCAGGCAGCGCGCGCAAACCCGGTGAACATCGGCTCAGTCAGGGCGCGTGTGATCTGACGCACCCGGTCTGAGCGGTAGTTCATGTTGATCACAACATCGCCATCCTGTATCGGTGCAGCCGCGCCGATACAGGTGGGTTCGATAAATTCGTCTGTTTTGCCGCGCGCATACGCCGCAGCCAGCGCAGTTTGTGCGTCCTCATACTGATATTCTGCGATGCCCTGAGTGAGCAGGTCGTATGCTGGTTGGATACGCTCCCAACGCTGATCCCGATCCATGGCATAAAACCGCCCGATCAGGCTCACCAGTCGCCCGACCCCCAGTTGTGTGCACTGTGTCTGTAAGCGGGCCAGGGATTCTGCCGCCGACTGCGGCGGACAGTCTCTTCCATCGCTAAATGCATGCACGGCGACCTGGCGTGCGCCACGTTCTGCAGCCAGGCGCAACATCGCATAAATGTGGTCTTCGTGGCTGTGCACCCCGCCCGGTGATAACAGTCCCAGGATATGCAGGGTACTGCCAGCAGCAATGGCCTTATCCACTGCTTTGGTCAGCACCGGGTTGTTATAAAAATCGCCTGTCTGTATTGCCTGCCCGATCCGGGTCAGTTCCTGATATACCACCCGGCCAGCTCCCAGATTCTGGTGGCCCACTTCTGAGTTGCCCATCTGGCCTGCTGGCAGGCCAACCGCCAGCCCGGCGGTCTGCAACGTGGTATGTGGATAGTCTGCCCACAAGCGGTCCCAGCCAGGGGTTGCTGCCTGCCGGATCGCATTATCGGCTGCCTCTGCGCGCATGCCCCAGCCATCCAGTATCAATAAGACTGCCGGTTTGATTCGTGTCATTGTGTACCTTATACGTTTCGTTCGGTGTCAAATGCGATAATGTGTGGCCTGGGTGTGAAGCACCAGCCCCGGTCGCGGGCATGGTTCATCACCACGCCGTAGGAACGCATGAGTGCCGCCCGACTGTCACCAGCCGGCATGACCCAGACCTTGTCGTCCGGGATCTGCAGTTGTTGTAAAAAGTCTTCCAGTTCGTCCAGTGCGCTCAATTCCGCATCCAGTACCGGCTTGATCTGGTAGTCCTGGTGGGCATCTATCAGTTGCCGGATCGCGGTCAGATTCAGCCGGTATTTGTTATGCTGCCGGATCATATGTGCATCCACCACCTGGCCGAGCGGTGTGCGGGTGCCGGTCTGCGGCACGCTGTTGGCAAACTTCGGGCTGATACTGAGCAGGTTGATCGGGTGTTCGGTCGCGACAAAGTGGCTGCCTTCGGTCTCCAGAGTGACATGAATATGGTGCTGGTGTGCAAACTGCATCAGTTCGTTGATCAGCACCGGGTGCATCGTTGGCGAGCCGCCAGTCAGGATCATGTCTCTGATTTGTGGATTGCCGGCATACAGGGCCTGTACATCGTGCAGGCTGTATCTTCCCTTTTCCGGGTGTATTGAGGTATACCAGCTATCGCACCAGCCTCCCGTCCCGAAATAACATCGATGGGTGCAACCGGTGGTACGCACGATGATGGCTGGATGGCCTGCCCGCGAGCCTTCTGCCTGGATTGCCGGATACAGGGCGAGGATGGGTAATATGGCGTGCTGGTTGGTGATGCTGCCTGACATCTCAGGCTAGTGCCTGGTCTATTTCCTTGGTTATGTGTGGCACGGTAAGACCATAATGGGCAAATAAGTCAGCGGCCGGGGCTGATGCGCCAAACTGGTCGATGCCGATCACGGTACCCTGGCTACCGACATAACGCCACCAGCCGTCTGTCGCTGCTGCTTCTATCGCGATGCGGGCGGTCACTTGTGGTGGTAATACTGCGTCGCGATATGCCTGTTCCTGGGCGGCAAAGACTTCCAGGCAGGGTAGACTGACCACGCGGATCTTGTGTTTGCTGGCGGTGGCAGCGGCCATCGCCAGTCCAACTTCGGAGCCAGTTGCGAGCAGGATGCAGTCTGGTTCTCCTGCGGTGTCGCGCAGGATATAGCCACCGCGCCGGATCGCATCGACCTGTTGTGCGGTACGCGGTTGATGCGGTAGTTTCTGGCGCGAGAATACCAGGCTGACCGGCCCTGTTATCCGTTCTATCGCGGTCGCCCAAGCGATGGCGGTTTCGACGGTATCACAAGGTCGCCAGACCATCAGGTTCGGAATCATGCGCAGGGTTGGCAGGTGTTCTATTGCCTGGTGGGTTGGCCCGTCTTCGCCCAGTCCGATGGAGTCATGTGTGAATACGAAGATGTTGCGGATACGCATCAACGCGGCCATGCGCAGTGCATTGCGCGCATAGTCCGAAAATGTCAGGAAGGTGGCGCCGAACGGGATCAGCCCGCCATGCAGGCTGATCCCGTTCATGATTGCGCTCATGCCGAATTCGCGCACACCATAGTTGATATAGTTGCCGTTCTTCTGGTTGTGTCGTACAGGTAGGTAGCCAGACCATTCGGTCAGGTTGGAACAGCCCAGATCGGCGGATCCGCCGATCAGTTCGGGCAATGCCGGGGCTAATGCTTCCAGGCAGGCCAGTGAGGCTTGCCGGGTTGCCTGGTCGGTCGCCTGCGTGACGCAGGTCTGTATCCAGTCCTGGACGATCCGGGTCCATCCGGTTGGCAGTTCGCCTGCGATCCGACGTTCGTACTCTGCTGCCAGTTCCGGATACGCCTGCGCATATGCGGCAAACCGTGCCTGCCAGGCTGCTTCCTGCGCTGCACCACGCGCACGTGCATCCCATGCCTGCGCAATGTCTTCCGGCACGACGAAGGGGTCTGCGGTCCAGCCGAGCTGCTGTCGAGTCAGCGCCACTTCTTCTGCACCCAGCGGGGAGCCATGGCACGCATGGCTCCCCGCCTTGTTCGGCGCACCCTGACCGATAGTCGTGCGACAACAGATCAGGGTCGGTTGCAGTTTATTCACTTGTGCCTGTTGTATCGCCTGGCGGATCGCTGCCGGGTCATGTCCGTCCACTTCCGGCAATACCTGCCACTGATACGCTGCAAATCGTTGCGGCGTATCATCTGTAAACCAGCCTGCGACCGGGCCATCTATTGAGATGCCATTGTCATCCCAGAATACAATCAGCTTACCGAGTCCCAGGGTGCCCGCCAGCGCACACGCTTCATGTGAGATGCCTTCCATCAGACAACCGTCGCCCAGAAACACGTAGGTATAGTGGTCAACGATCTCGTGTTCAGGCTGGTTGAACTGAGCGGCCAGCACCTGTTCGGCGATCGCCATGCCGACCGCATTCGCGATACCTTGCCCGAGCGGCCCGGTGGTCGTCTCAACGCCAGGCGTTTCACCATATTCCGGGTGGCCCGGTGTTCTGGAGTGCAGCTGCCGGAATTGTCTGAGGTCGTCGCTCGTCAGGTCGTAGCCGGTCAGATGCAACACCGCATACAACAGCATGGATGCATGCCCGTTCGAGAGCACGAACCGGTCCCGCTCCGGCCAGTCCGGGTTTGCCGGGTGATGTCGCAGATAATCGCGCCATAAGACAGTAGCGATGTCGGCCATGCCCAGCGGGGCACCTGGGTGGCCGGAATTGGCGTGCTGAATGGCGTCCATACTCAGGGCACGGATCGTATGCGCCAGCATCTGATCAGTTGGCATGTGCATTATTATGGATTTCAGAATCAGGCAGAAACAGGGTATCCGGTGTGACAACCGCATCCAGCGGGATGTCCCGGGGCGTTACCGGTAAGGTCTCACATTGTTGTTCGCTGAACGCGATCCCGAGCAGATAGGGTCGCGGCCAGTGGCGACAATATCGCCGGAAGGCAAAGGTGCGATCATAATAGCCACCGCCCATTCCCAGGCGGTTCAGTTGTGCATCAAATCCCAGCAGGGGCGTCAGCACTACATCCAGTCGCTCGGGGCGAATACAATGCTGCCAGGCCACATCCGGTTCCGGAATATTATAGCGATTAGGCTGCAGCCGTGTGGTGGCTGTCCAGGGAGCGAAGATCAGTTTGCGGGATAAGAAGGGGTGTAAGACAGGCAGGTAGATGTGTTGGCGCTGTGCTGATCGGATCGCTGCGAGTGGGTCAGCTTCTCCGCGACAGGGGATATAACCGGCGATGTGATGTGCCCGGCGCAACACCGGGAGTTGCCGGATACGAGTGGCAATCTGCGCACTGGCCCGGGCACGATAGTCTGGTGGGAGTCGGCGACGGCGTTGTTTCAGTTCACGCCGCAGTTCATTCAGTATCATAGTAACAAGGCACAGAGTGCATTCAGGCGTGCCCTGAGGGCGTTTCCCGCGTATGCCGAGGCTGTTTATGCCTCCCTGAACCGCCACTTCAGGTGGGATCACCGAGGTGTGCAAAGTGTTCCACAGGGTCGTGGATCAACATACCACACTTCAGGCTGAGATCCCGGGTCGGATACAGGTATCGGTCAGGAATCTTGCGAAACAGCACTCCTGCACCGCAGGAAACAAGGGCACAGCATAATGTGATTTATCTTATTCAGCAAGCAGCAATTTCGCTGCACGGCTGAACCTGTTCTGTACGGGCCAGTGGTGTACGCAGCAACTGCAATGTCTCTGTCACTTGTTCACGCAGCTGTACGATACGTGCCCTAGTCACTGCGACTGTTTGCACAGTAAGTTGTGCAGTTTGTTGCGCCAGCTGCTGGCGGGCACCTTCTATGGTAAAGCCCTGTTCGTACAGCAGATGGCGAATCTGACAGATCAGCTCAACATCATGTCGCTGATAATAACGGCGGTTACCACGGCGTTTGTTCGGCTGCAGCTGTGGAAATTCCTGTTCCCAATAACGCAGGACATGCGATTTCAGTGCGCACAGCTGACTTACTTCACCAATCGTGAAATAGCGTTTCTCCGGGATCGTCAGGCTGATCTCCGGCTCAGGCATCAACAGCTTCGACTGCAGCCCGGATGCGCTGTGTGGTATCAATCCGCTCGCGTAGCTTATTGCCTGCCCGGAAGGTTGCTACCCGCCGTGCACTGATGGTGACCTTCTCCCCTGTCTTCGGATTACGCCCGGGGCGCGAATGTTTATCCAGTAACTGAAAATTACCAAAGCCGGACAGTTTGACGACTTCGCCAGCCACCAGTGTCTGACTGATCTCAGCAAAAAACGCATCCACTAGGTCTCGCGCTTCCAGTTTGTTCAGTCCCATCTGAATAAACAGGTTTTCTGCCATGTCGGCCTTCGTCAGAGCCATATCAGATCTTCTCCTGATCACGTAACGTCGCCGCCAGCTGTGTGGTTAGGGCTCGGGTGATATCCGCACAGACAGTATCTACCTGTGCCTCTTTCAGTGTGCCGGTCGCCGTCTGAAATGTCAGACGCAGAGCCAGACTTTTCTGATTGTCTCCGATCTGATCACCGGTATACACATCAAACAGCCGGATATCACACACCATATCCGGTGCTATCTGGCGCACCAGATCCCACACCTGTTGCCAGGTACAGACTTGATCAACCGCAAACGCCAGATCGCGCCGGATCGCCGGATAACGGGAGACTGGTGTGCAGGCAGGTAACAATTTTGGTGGCAGGGTTGCCAGGTTTAACTCAAACAGAAACACACGCGGCACATGCAGTGTTTCCTGCAGCTGCGGATGCAATAATCCGATCCAGCCCACTGTACCACCCCCGGTATCCGATACGATGCGCGCACTCTGACCGGGATGCAGTGCCGGGTGTCCGGCTGGTTCGAAATGCAACTGAGCACGCTCACTGATGACCCCGAGCAGGTGTTCCAGGTCGCCTTTCAGATCATAAAAATCGACTGGACGACTGTGCTCAGCCCAGTGTGCCTCGACTACCGGGCCACACACCGCTGCGGCCAGATAATCATCCTGTTGCACAGTATCTGTTTGTTGCCGGAACACCTGACCCTGTTCAAATACCCGGATCCGTTGTTGCTGGCGTGCCAGATTATACTGGATCGTGTGTAACAATCCTGGCCACAGGCCGGGACGCATCACGGACATCGCCTGTGATACCGGATTCTGTAAACGCATCACCTGCGCTTCCGGTGCAAACTGTTGTGCCAGTTCAGGACTGATGAAGCTATAGGTCACCACTTCCTGCATATCCCGCGCCACCAGTGCCTGTGCAGCCTGAGTTGTGTCCGGCGCGGTTTCAGCCGATGTTGTTATGGCGAGCGGTCCGGCACCTGACCGGGCCGGAATCCGGTCATAGCCATACAACCGCGCCAGTTCCTCAATCAGATCAACTTCCAGCGTCAGATCAAATCGTGCACCCGGTGGTACGACCTGCCAGCCATTAGCGACCGGCGTGACCTGCAGATTGAGTCGCTGTAACATCGCCATCACGACATCGTCTGCCAGGTCAATGCCCAGCACACGCGGTATCTGCGACCGTCGTAATAAGATCTCCGGTGGTGTTGGCAGGGTATCGTCTGCACGTGCTTCGACCACCGCACCCGGCGTACCTCCGACGATCTCCTGCAGTAACTCAGTCGCACGTTGTAATGCCAGCGCCGGCAACGTCGGATCCACTCCGCGCTCAAATCGGTGTGCTGCTTCAGAATGCAGACCATAACGGCGCGCTTGTCCGGCGAGCGCATCCGGGGTAAAGAACGCGGCCTCCAGTAACACTTCTGTGGTCGCTTCGCTTACCGCAGATGCGGCGCCACCCATCAGCCCGGCCAGGGCCAGCGGCCCGTGCTGATCGGCAATCAGCAGTGTATCCGGCTGCAAGGTGAGATCCGCACCATTCAGCACTGTCAGCTGTTCTGTTGCCTGTGCGTAGCGCACCTGTATCCCACTCTGCACTTGTGCCAGATCAAATGCATGCAATGGCTGTCCCAGTTCCAGCATGACATAGTTGGTTACATCCACCACCGGTGAGACAGATTGTAATCCACTACGCCGCAACCGTTCCTGTAACCAGTACGGTGTCTGTGCCCGGTGATTGATCCCGTGCACTACCCGGCAGGCGTAATACGGACAGGCTTGTGGGGCCGACAGGGTTACCGCCATTTGTGTGGTATGCTGTGCCGGGATTCCGGGTACGCTGGGTTCCACCAGTGGTAATTTATTCAGCGCGGCGACTTCGCGTGCAATTCCGCGCAGACACAGACAATCGCCCCGATCCGGGGTCAGGTCAACGGTGATACAGGTATCATCCAACGCCCAGTAAGTGCGAAAATCCTGGCCCACTGGCGCATCATCCGCCAGTGGCAGAATCCCTGAGCTGGATTCTGCCAGGCCGAGTTCTGCGGCAGAACAGATCATGCCCAGAGAGGCCACACCGCGCAGCTTTGTCTTACGGATCTTAACATCCGCACTCAGTCGTGCACCGGGCAGTGCCACCGGCACTTTCAGGCCAGCAGCCACATTGCCAGCACCACAAATAATCTGGCTCAGTGTCTCTGCACCGACGTCTACCTGACACACCTTAAGCTTATCGGCATTCGGGTGTGGCTCGCACTGTTGTACTTCGCCAACCACGACGCCGTGAAACGGCGCGGCTGCCGGTGTGACTGCTTCCACTTCTAACCCGGCCATACTCAACTGATCTGCCAGTACCGCTGTACTGATCGGCGGGTTCACCCATTCACGTAACCAGGCTTCACTGAATTGCATTCTGTTCTCTGATGACGGCCCATACGGTCCACTCCGGACACCATTTCAGTCCGGCGCTACGGCGCGCCAGTTTATAGCACCCCTGCCGGAATGCCAAGCATCCGGCCAGGTGGGGTACGATTCAAACTGATATGGGTTCGTGTGTTTGTTGCTACTTTTATAATAAGCGCAGGGTACCAGTGTGGCAGGTATGTCGTGTGCCGTTCTGATCCAGCAATAAGTGACCGGAGTCATCCAGCCCGGCATAGCGTCCCTGCAAGGTTTCCTGCGGCCCGCTGAACAGGACTTCCTGTCCACACCATGGATCATAATGTTGCCATATGTCGAGGTAAGGGGTGAGTCCGGTGTCCGGATAGGTGGTGCACAGGGTGAGCAGTGCCTGGATGAGCTGACCAGCCAGGTGGTTGCGGTCTGACAGGATGCCCAGTGCTTCCAGGCTGGTACTGGGCTGATCCGTCTGATTCTGCTGTGTGGGGTCCGTGTAGACATTGATCCCGATCCCGATTACGACACAAGCTTCAGTTTCGGTGTTGTGTTGTGCTTCCAGCAGGATGCCGGCAATTTTCTGGCCGCGCCAGTGCAGATCGTTCGGCCATTTCAGGCTCAGCCCGGGTGTGCCTTGTCGGGTCAGGCATTCGGCCAGTACAGCACCGGTTGCGATGCTCAGGCCACTGAGCTGATGCAGCGGTAGCTGATAGGTATAGGCCAGGGATAACAACAGCTGTCTGGCAAAACTACCGACCCAGTGCCGTCCACGCCGTCCACGCCCGGCAGTCTGGTATTCAGTCAGCCAGATAGCGGCCTGTTCCGGCGGTGGTGGGTGTTGCCGGGCCTGGCGATTGGTTGAATCAGTATGTTGCAACAGGGTGCAGGTGTGTATCAGGTCGCGTTGTGGTGGAGGTATGGCAGCCAGGATCCGGGACTTTTCCAGCAGATATAAGGGGCGTTTCAGGCGATATCCTGATGCGGCGTGTATCACTGCCAGGCCGGATTGTTGTGTCAGTCGTGTGAGCGCTTCTGGTATAGCAGCAGGTAGCAGTCCGGTGCGTTGCGCTAAGGCTTGGGTCGCGTGCGTGTGGCCGTCTGCCAGGGTTTTGATTAAGTCTTGTAATATCTGCGAGTTGTCGGTTGTCATCGGGCGTCTGGTGGCGTGCAGCGAGGTGGCAGATCAGGTAGATTCTGCGACTGCAGCTTCGCTGCGCGCAGAATGACACGTGTGAGCCAGATCGCTGATCATCTGTTGATGTTATGGGTACTTCAGGGTGCGGTGGCCCGATTCGCCGTTGTCTGCAGTGTGTCCAGTCTGGCTTGTATCCGGATACGTTCCGAGGTGGTGAGGTCTGGCAGGCTCAGCGCATATTGCAGGTGCTGGATGGCTGTGGTGAGGTTACCCTGCAGCGCATGATATTCTGCCAGATGGCGATGGGTCTGACTCAGTTGTTGCAGTTGTGCGGAAGCCCTGGCGCTGAGCTGATGGATGCCTGGTGCATCCGGGCGGTAGGTTCGGGTCTGCTGCAGTTGGGTCAGGGCTGCCTGGTGTTGTCCTTGTGCCAGCGCCAGTTCGGCATAGGTGATCGCCAGTGCCAGGTTGTGTGGGGTCTGTTGCAGGGCGGTGTGCAGGCGGCGCAGGGCTGTCTCTGGTTGTTGTTGCTGTGTTTCATTGTGTGCCTGCGCAATGATAAATTCGGGTACGCCGGGGGCTTGTGTCAGCAGGTGATCAAGGTAGGATGCAGCTTCTGCCCAGCGTTGGGCATCCTGCAGTGCCAGGACTAATGTATATTGCGCGGCGAGTCGGTTGCGGTAGCGGCCTTGTTGCAGATTGGCCTGATGTTGCGCAATGGTCAGGCCTGTCTGGCCCTGGCGGCGTTCCAGCCGGGCGCGGGCCAGGTGGTAACGCAGCTCGTCCGGTTGGTGCTGGGTATAGGGGTAGTCGGCGGCCCGGTTCCGGGCTTCGGCGGTACGCTGGCTGTTGAGCGGATGGGTGCGCAGCAGTGCGGGTAGCGGGTTGAGAGAGAGTTGGCTGGCCTGCTGCACCCGCACGAAAAAGGCAGCCATCGCGTGCGGGTTAAAGTCCGCCTGAGCCAGCAGTCGGATGCCGATGCGATCGGCTTCCTGTTCGTGGCGCCGGGTAAAGTTGATCTGGTGTTGCTGCAGTATTGCTTGGCTGCCGACAGCGAGTGCCAGACCGGCATCGCTGCCGGTCGCTGCGCCGATGACCAATGTGGCCAGGATGAGGGCGGCTTGCGGGAGTGACAGGTGCTGCGTTTTTTCCCAGGCCTGCAGCAGGTGTTGTTGGGTGACGTGGGCGATTTCGTGTGCCAGCACGGAGGCCAGTTCGCTTTCGGTCTGGCTGGTGAGAAATAACCCGGTATGGATGCCGATGTGGCCATCCGGCCCGGCAAAGGCGTTGATATCCGGTCGATCGGCCAGGAAGAAGCGGAATGTCTGTCCGGGTGGTGCTAAGCGCTGGCCCAGTTGCTGAATGTAATCGGTCAGCAGGGGATCCTCAATCAGGATACCCTGCTGACGCAATCGTTGCATCAGGGCCCGGGCCAGGTGTTGTTCATGCTGCGGTGTGATGCTGTTGCGGGCACTGTGCCCCAGGTCCGGCAGATTGATGCTGTATGCAGCCTGACTCAGGCACCATATCAGCACGGCCCGGAGCAGTGCAGGCATAGCAGGTTAGTTGATCTCGGATAACAAGGCTGGATCTTCCACCAGCGGACGACCACCTTGTGCATGATCTTCGTCAAACACATTGTTCCGGCACCAGGCATGCAGGCTGTTAATATCCAGCCTGGCGCAGGTCGGGCGGACACGCCAGGTGATCTGATAAGGCGAGCAGGTGTTCTGATTATTGTATCTGGGCCCTGTGGTGGAGCCGAGATATTCAACCGGTTGTCCGGTGCCTTGTGGCAAGGCTTTCGCCTGGTGATAGCCGTTGATTCTGGTACCGGCATAGTCCAGATCGGCAAAGTCCGTTGCTGTTGTATCGTTGACCAGGACAAACACTTGTGCTTCCACTCTGGCAGCAGGATTGGCACAATTTTCTGACAGACAGGCACCCAGGGTTGGCCCGGGTCCGACATTGCAGGAGGTATATACCCAGTGGACTTCTATCGTATCACCCGGTTTGATATTCTTGCAGGCAGGCAGGCTGACTGGCTGGTTGTAATTCACGTGCTGTCAGATTTTTCCTCAGGCTGCACTGGTAACCCATGGCGTCAGGCTCGGCATGAATCGAAAATGCCTTAGCACGGTGTTCTGCATTCGCATGGAAATGGATATTACATAAATTAAGCCGGGTGTGGTCCGGTGCGACAGAAAACAGGACAGGATTTGTCCCTGTCGGGTCATCAATATCGCGTGGTGTCTGCGGGCCAACCTGATAACAACCATTGTGTTCTGTCTGATCCGGGATGGTTGATGATTCTGATACTGCGCCGGTGGCATAGCCCCACAGGCTGGTCAGGATACCCAGTGTGACGAAAGAATAACGTTGCATGGTGATATACCCCCTTGGTGTGAAAATACTGAACTACCGGGTTATCAGTGATGATGAGCAACCATACGGACCTGCTCTCCGTACAGGTTCTGAATTACCTGCCCATCAATCGCATCTGTCTGGTGGCACACTAATGTCTGGTTGATGCAGGCGACCCGTGTCACGTAAGATGAGATAAAGCCGACATCATGTGACACGACCAGTATCGTCATGCGTTGGTTAAGTTGCTGTAACAGATCAAAGATATCACTTTCCAGTCGCTGATCAATATTGGCGGTCGGCTCATCCAGCAACAGTACAGCAGGCTCGCTGGCGAGCGCGCGTGCGAGTAATATCCGCTGTAACTGTCCTCCCGACAGGCTGCCGATCTGGCGTTCTGCCAGATCTGTGGCTTCCACTTCTGCTAAAGTCCGGGCGACTGCCGCACGGTCGGTCTGCGTGATGCGTTGCGGGCGCAGTGCCTGCCACCAAGTGGTGTGTTGTCCCAGCCGTCCGAGGTTCACGACCTCACGCACACTGATCGGAAAATTCCGCTCAAATCCAGGATGTTGCGGCACATAGCCCAGACGATGGCGCTGAGTGTGTGCACTGCCACCCAGTACAGACACCTGTCCCGCATGGGGTGCGATCAGGCCTAGGATCAATTTTAACAGGGTACTTTTGCCGCCGCCATTCGGGCCGACAATACCCAGAAATTCGCCGGGTTCTACTTGCAGGCTGATGTCCTGTAACACCGGCAGGGTGCTGTACGCAAAGCTGACCTGGTGCAATTTGATCACCGGATTCATGGCGCCATTGCCTGCGCCAGTTCCCGTGTGAGCCGTAACAGGCTGGTGGCATAATCTGCTGCCAATGGATCCGCCTCAATCAGCTGAATCTGCATATCGGCTGCTATCTGGTGCACCAGTCGGCGCTGGATCTGTGGCTGCATCAGGATTACGCGGATTTGTTGCGCCTGCGTCTGCTGACGCAGGCGCGCCAGAGACTTAGGGCCGGGCTGCTTGCCCGCATCCTGAAGTGCGATCTGGGTCAGGTCGTAGGCGGCGGCAAAATGGCCCCAGGCCGGGTGCCAGACCAGAAACCGGCGTTGGCGTACCGGCTGCAGCAGGGTGCGGATGGTCTGATCCAGTACCCGTAATTGTTCAGCCAGTGTGGCATACCGCTGCTGGTACACAGCGGCCTGGTCGGGATCACGTTGTGCCAGATGCTCGCTGATGTGTTTTGCGAATAACTGCATCTGACCAGGGTCGGTCCAGAAGTGCGGATCCGGATGTTCAGCGTCATGACCATGGTCGTGCTGATTCGTCTCTGTAAGAGGTGGTATGATCGTCAGACCCGGATGAGTTGCACGCAGGCGGGGCAACCAGATGTGTTCAAATGGCAGTCCGGCCGCAATATACAGATCGCTTTGCGCCAGCTGGCTGATGTCGCGCGGCGTCGGTTGGAAATGATGCGGATCGGCACCTGGTTTCACCAGTGTGTGTATCCGTACCTGAGTCCCGCCGAGTTGTTCGACAATCGTCTTCAGAGGGGGCAGGCTGACGCTGATCTGCAGAGGTGCAGCCTGCGTGATACCGGCGATCAATAACAATAAGAGACTCAGTGAGCGTCGCATATGTGGAAACACAGGAAAAAATAAA
>JAHDBG010000008.1 GCA_020630515.1 Gammaproteobacteria bacterium | reverse complement strand
GCGAGGTCCCCAAAAAAGCACGTGAAGCCGTCTGTGCCTTTGCCAACGACCTGCCCGATCACAACCAACCTGGTGTATTGTTCATTGGTGCGACCGATCAGGGTGCAGCCAGCGGACTGGAAATCACCGATCAACTGTTACTATCGCTGGCAGACATGAAGACCGATGGCAATATTCTGCCGCTGCCCGTGTTATCTGTCGAAAAACGCAGGTTGCAAGGGGCTGATATCGCCGTTGTGACGGTCATGCCATCTGATATGCCGCCGGTGAAATACAACGGACGTATCTGGATCCGCACCGGCCCACGCCGGGTGATTGCGAGTGCTCAGGAAGAGCGCATCCTGAATGAAAAACGCCGTTACAAAGACCTGCCATTTGATCTGTATCCGGTGCCCACAGCCACACTGAATGACTTATCACAACTGATTTTTCAGTCTGAATATCTGCCGCAGGCGTTTGCTGAGGATATCCTGGAGCAAAATGAGCGCAGCGAGACAGAACGACTGGCCTCCTGCCGCATGATCCGCTCAACAGAAGACACAACCCCGACAATTATGGGATTACTGGCAATCGGTAAAAGTCCACAGGACTTTTTACCCGGCGCCTGCATTCAGTTTCTGCGCATCGACGGCACAGAACTGGCTGACCCGGTGATTGACGCAGCTAGGATCGGTGGCAATCTGGTCAATATGTTACGCCGCACAGAAGAAAAGCTCGCAGCACATAACCGAACGGCAGTCGATATTACCTCAGCCGCCACCCATACCCTGAGCCAACCTTACCCACCCGTTGCATTACAACAGATTCTGTACAATGCGGTATTACATCGCATCTATGAAGGCACCAATACACCTGTTCAGGTGTACTGGTTCAGTGACCGGATTGAAATTAACAGCCCGGGCGGCCCGTATGGCAACGTCACAATCGAAAACTTCGGTCAGCCCGGCGTGACGGATTATCGCAATCCGAACATCGCGGATGTATTGAAGACCTTTGGCTTTGTACAGGCCTTCGGTCGCGGCATTGCCACCGCTGAACGGGCGATGCAGCGCAATGGTAATCCACCCTTGTCATTCAGCACCGAGCAGACTGCTGTGGTCTGTACCTTACGAGGCAAACCATGACTACACCCGTACTGACCTTTTTTAACAACAAGGGCGGTGTCGGCAAGACATCGCTCATCTACCATCTGGCCTGGATGTTTGCCAATCTGCACAAACAGGTGGTCATCGCCGACCTGGACCCACAAGCCAACCTGACGGCTGCCTTTCTGGACGACGAACGTATTGACGCACTGTGGAACAACCAGGCAACAGGATCAACTCTGTATCGCTGCGTCGAACCACTGGCTGACGTCAGTGATATTACTGAGCCAATCTTGCAGAAGATCACACAAAACCTTCACCTGTTACCGGGTGATGTTGCTTTATCCAGCTTTGAGGACAATCTATCAACAGAATGGCCCAGAAGCATGGATGATAACAACCTGCACCGCCCTATGCGTATCCTGACTGCCTTCTGGCAGTTGATGCAGATAGCCGCAAACCAGGTACAGGCAGATATTATCCTGGTAGACATCGGCCCTAATCTGGGTGCGATCAACCGATCTGTTTTACTAGGCACTGATTATGTGGTCATCCCGCTCGGTGCTGATCTGTTTTCATTACAAGGCCTGAGCAACCTTGGCCCGACATTACGTCGCTGGCGCAACCAATGGAAAAAACGCCAAGACAACTGGTGTGATAGTAAAGATTCGAAGAAATATTCAGACTTCCAGCTACCTGGTGGCAGGATGGAACCGGTCGGCTATCTCTGCCAGCAATATAGCGTGCGCCTAGATCGTCCGGTGCAAGCTTATGACCGCTGGGTACAACGGATCCCGGATACTTATCGGGAAGCTATATTGGATGCCGCACCTGATACCAGTATCAGGCAGGCAGATGACCCTTATTGTCTGGCCATTATCAAACATTACCGCAGCCTGATACCCATGGCACAGGAACACCGCAAACCAATCTTCAGTCTGACCTCAGCAGATGGCGCGATCGGCGGCCATGCCAATGCGGTCAGTGACGCAAAAAAAGATTTCCGGCTGCTCGCACAAAAAATAGCCGGAAAAATAAATCTCCCTGTCTGACAGCGCCATAGCATTGAGGAATCCTACTCATGCGCATCAGAACCACGCTCCCGGCTCTGCTCAGTCTGCTACTGAGCAGTACCCTGTCTGCTGCACCAGGCGATGGCCTGATCGCCGATGGCATAGCAGGCACTGCTGTCACTTGGCAGGCACAGACTGCTGCCATCATTGGCGGCACAACTCGGGGCGGCAATCTGCTGCACAGCTTTCAGGCATTCAACGTTGAGACCGGGCAGACAGCCGATTTTCAGGCCGCTCCGACTACACAGAATATCATCAGCCAGGTGACCGGGCCGCATGATAGCTGGGTTGACGGTAAGATCCGCAGCACCACCAGCGCAGCGAACCTGTACCTGGTCAACCCGAATGGGATCGTACTGGGCAGGAATGCGAGTCTGGATGTGCAGGGCGCGTTCCATGCGACCACTGCCGACCATGTGTCATTAACGGACGGCCAGCGCGTATCTGCCGATGCGGACCAGGGAGTCAGCCTGACCGTTGCCGCGCCAGAGGCCTTTGGCTTTCTGGATGCGGACATCGGCCGGATTCAGATCAACGGGAGTCAGTTGAGCGTCAGAGACGGCCAGGCAATCAGTCTGGTGGGTGGTGAGATCACGCTGGCATCAGGTGCCAGAATCCAGACAGTCGGCGGGCAAGTCAACCTGTTTGGGGTGGACTCAGCCGGTGAGATACAACTCACACCGACCGGCCTCCACAGCAGCACAACAGCACAACAGCACAACAGTCGGCAGGATCCGGGTGCAGGGCGTTCAGGTCACCGCGCATAACAGCGACTTGCGGGCAGATAACCACAGCACCATTGATGTAACCGACGACACTGATAACCAGGTCGAGCTCAACAACAGCGGCTTTATTACTGCGGCAACACACAACCAGGAAGCCGATGCAGACAAGGACAGCAATCTATTGATTCGGGCTGCGAATATCGCACTGATGGATGGATCAACAATAACCGCCGCAACCACTGGCAGGGGCCAGGGCGGCGATATCCTGCTGATAGCAGATCAGATCCGGCTCAGTGGCCAGAACACAAGAGTCAGCAGTTCTGCTCATGGCCCGGGAGACGCCGGCCTGGTGCGGATACAGGGTGGTAACCTGACTCTGACAACCGGTGCCCGCATTGAATCGACCAGCGGATTCGCTCATCCATTGGAGCAACCGTTGCATTTACCAAGAACTAGTGCTGCAGGTCACCTGGTGATTCAGACCGGTGAGCGGATTCAATTGTACGACGGCAGTTCACTGACGACTGCATCAGAGAATGCAGGTGGGGGCGGTATTCAGGTCGAAACACGCGATCTGCTGCATCTGCAGGACAGCCGGATCACCACCAGTGTTAAGGGTGGGGATGGCCGGGGTGGCGATATCGCTATTGATCCAGTGTTTGTCATCCTGGAAAACAGCCGGATTCAGGCAAATGCACATGGCGGAGCAGGGGGTAATATCAACCTGGTGGCTGATTACCTGTTACATTCCGGCCCATCCGTGATTGAGGCCTCTTCAAAATTATCGACATCCGGCAGGATTGATGTACAGGCGGTGGTTGTGGATGCGGGGAGTTTACATGCCATCCCTCAGATTGATGCACTGAATGTCGCCCAATGGGTGCAGGCACCCTGTCATCTGAGCCAGAGCAGGAGCAGCAGCCTGGTCATGACCGGCTATGATGCGCATCCGACTGCGGTGGACGATGTGTTGTCCACGCTACCACTGTATGCTACGCCGCATCTGCAACCATCCAGGCCGCAGACACCCCGAGCCAGACCAGATAACGACCTGGAGTGAGATGACACCATCAAGTCTCCGGAATGTTGTCACGACCCATCATCTATTATGTTTCACCCTCTCTCTTTATCACTCGGCCTGCGTTATACCCGCTCACGGCGACAACACTATTTCATTTCGTTTATTTCAGTCTTTTCTGTGCTGGGTATTGCGCTGGGAGTAATGGCACTGATCACCGTATTGTCCGTGATGAACGGATTCCACCACGAAATCCGTGAGCGGATTCTGGGCATGACGGCACACGGTGATATCCGGACATGGCAGGGCCGGTTAGATGACTGGCCCGGCGTGCACGAGCAGGTCTCACAACATCCGCGTGTACTGGCGGCCGCGCCCTATATCGAAACTCAGGCGATGCTGATGCAGCAACGACAGGTGACCGGTGCCCTGGTGCGAGGTGTGTTACCGGAACTGGAATCGGATGTGGTCAGCCTGGCAGAAGCGATGCAGGCAGGCCAGTTGGAACAATTGCAACCCGGCGCGTATCACATCATCCTGGGTGCAGAACTGGCCGCAAATCTGGGTGCACGTCTCGGTGATAAGGTGACCGTCCTGGTACCGCAGACCACCACGACGATTGTCGGCAGTCGTCCGCGCATGAAGCGGTTTACGCTGGTAGGTTTGTTTGCAGTGGGGATGGCCGAATATGACAGTGGGATTGCATTGATCCATCAGCAGGATGCAGCGCGTCTGCTGCGCATGGAAGAACAGGTGAGTGGCGTGCGGTTGCGCCTGGATGATGGCTGGGCCGCTCCGGCAGTCAGCCGGGAACTCGCACAACAATTTGGTGATGCCTACCGGTTACTCAACTGGACCGATTATCACCGTAATTTTTTTGCTGCGCTGCAGATGGAAAAGCGCATGCTCGGCCTGTTGTTGTTCCTGATCGTATTGATCGGCGCCTTTACCATTGTTACCACTCTGGTGATGGTGGTGATGGATAAGCGCAGTGATATTGCGATCCTGAAGACGCTGGGTGCCACACCCGGCCTGATCTGGCGCATCTTTGTCGTGCAGGGTGCCACGCTAGGTGCGATCGGCACCCTGCTGGGTGGCGGCCTCGGTCTGTTACTTGCGACCCATGTCGAGGCAGTCGTTACTCAGGTCGAAATCTGGTTCGGCGTTCATTTTATTGATCCGGGCGTGTATTACATCAGTCACCTGCCTTCGCAGGTACAGGCCGGGGATGTGTGGCTGGTCACACTCGGTGCCTTTATGCTCAGTGTACTGATGACTCTGTACCCTGCCTGGCGCGCCTGGCGCATTGAACCTGCAGCGGCGTTACGCTATGAGTAGATAGTCAGTAACTGAAGTTACGCATTTTCCAGAAAACGCAGCAGTGCCCTGGCAGTCTGCCTGCTGAAGCTGAGCGCACCCCCTAACGATGGCCGGAACGCTCCAGCATCAACACAGGCAACAGACCCGCGCAGACCAGCATCAATGCAGGCAGAGCAGCGCGCTCCCACTCGCCTTCTGAGGTCAGTTCGTACAGGCGGACCGCCAGTGTATCCCAACCGAACGGACGCAGCAGCAGAGTCGCTGGCATTTCTTTCATCACATCCACCATCACCAGCAGGGCAGCAACCAGCAGGCCGGGGCGTAAGATCGGCAGATACAGACGACGCAGGATCATACCGCTATGTGCGCCGAGTGTGCGGGCAGCCTCGGACAGACTGGGTTGCAAACGTTGTAACCCGGCATCAACCGGCCCGTACGCGACGGCCAGAAAACGGATGAAATAGGCGATCAACAGGGCTGCCAGCGTGCCGGTCAGCCATAATCCTGGATCAGCGCCGGTCAACCACTGTACCAGGTCAGCACTGCGCTGATCCAGCCAGGTCAGGCTGAGCATCACCCCGACAGCCAGCACAGAACCCGGCAGCGCATAGCCCAGGGTACTGAGCCGGACACTGATACGGATGCCGATTCCGGCCTGATGACGCCGCGCCAGGGCGAGCGTCAGGGCACCTGTGACCGTCAGGCCGGCGGCCAGTGCACCGAGCACCAGCGTTTGCCCAGTGAGTGCCAAAGCGTCAGCCGTCAGATCATAACGTGTGGTCCAGACCCAGCTGAGCAGTTGGGTAACCGGCAACGCAAATGCCAGGATGAAGATACCCCAGGTGTACCCGGTGGCGAGTACACACGGCAGGCCCTGTAACCGGATGCGTTGCTGCCGGGCCCTGAGTGGCTGAGTAAAGTGGGCACGACCCCGGCTGTATTGTTCCAACCAGACGATCAGCAGCACCAGTACTAACAATAGTGAGGCCAGCTGGGCTGCGCTGCGCAGATCAAAAAACCCGAACCAGGTCTTATAAATCGCAGTGGTAAAGGTGTCAAAACTGAACACCGAGACAGCGCCGAAATCAGCCAGAGCCTCCATCAGTGCCAGGCTGAGGCCCGCGATCATCGCCGGACGGGCCAATGGCAGGGAAACGCGCCAGAAGCTTGCCCAGGTACCCAGCCCCAGGCTGCGTGCGGCATCAAACGTACTGCGACCCTGTGCCATGAAAGCAGTGCGTGCCAGCATATATACATACGGATACAACACCAGACTCATCACCAGGATGACTCCCAGAGGATGGCGTGCTTCAAATGACCAGTGTGCGGGTAACCCGAATAGTGTCCGCAACCCGTGCTGCACCGGGCCGGCAAAATCAAACAGGCCCAGAAAGACAAATGCCAGCACATACGCAGGTAGTGCAAACGGCAGCATCAGGCCCCAGCTGAGCCAGCGGCGTCCGGGAAACTCACACAGACTGGTCAGCCAGGCGAGAGAGACACCGAGCAGGCTGACCCCGATGCCGACCCCGCCGATCAGCACCGCAGTATTGCAGAGTAGCGTCGGTAACAGGGTCTGATGCAAATGCGCCCAAGTGTCCGGGTTCAGCTGAGTCCAGCTGAGCCCGATCACACCCAGTGGGGCCAGTACCAGTCCGGCGGAAAGCCAGCCGGCCCAGCGCCAGAGTCGGTCAGTCTGCAACACCTAACGATATCCGGCGCGATCCATCAGGCGGATGGCGCGGGCCTGAAAACGACCTGCCTGCCGCAGGTTCATCGGATCTGCACTGAAGCTGCCCCAGGCCTGCACCTCAGGGGCGGCAGGTACCTGCCGGTGCACCGGATATTCCAGATTCAGTTGCGCAAAGTCACCTTGTGCTGCCTCTGAGGCAAGCCACTCCAGCAGGCGCAGGGCTGCCTCGGGACGTTTTGCATAGCGGGTCACGCCACCACCAGAGACATTCACATGGACACCGCCACTTTCTGCCGTCGGCCAGGCCAGTGCGACCGGTAAGTCCGGTTGCTTGCGTTGCAGCCGACCCAGATAATAAGTGTTCACAATCGCCACGTCACATTGTCCGGCGGCGACGGCCTGAATCGTCTTCGTATCGTTGGAAAAAGGTGCTGTAGCAAGGTTCTCCACCCAGCCACGCACAACCTTTTCGGTCTTCGTCTCGCCATGACGCGCAATCATCATCGCAACTAATGATTGGTTATACACCTTTTTGGAGGTGCGCAGACAGAGCCGACCATGCCATTCGGGCTGTGCCAGATCGGCATAGGTGCCGATTTCCGAGGGTTGGACCCGCGTGGTGTTGTAGATAATGGTACGGGCCCGCTTCGACAAGCCATACCAGTGTCCGTCCGGATCGCGCAGTGGCATCGGTACATGCTGGTTCAGCAGCTTTGAGTTGACGGCAGCTAGCACACCTTTTTCAGCTGCCTGCCACAGATTCCCGGCATCCACAGTCAGTAACAGATCGGCTGGCGTACGTTTGCCCTCGGCCAGTAAGCGCTGTACCAGTGCCCCGGCCTTGTCCGTCAGCAACCGGATCTTCACCCCGGTCTGCTGAGTGTAGCGATCAAATAAAGGTGCTATCAGATGGGCCTTGCGGGCGGAATAGACCACGACTTCTTCCGCAGAGACGACTGTGGGTGCTGCCAGCACACTGCTGAGGAGCAGTGTCAGGCTGACCCGGATCAGTCGTCTCGTGAGCGTTAACGGGGTATGACGTGTGAGAAGACACATAGGGTCAATCCTGTAAATGCAAATAAGAATGATTCGCAATATTATATTACAGCATGACCGGAAATGAAATGAGTCACCGAAGTTACGCACCTTTCATCCATTCAGCCCGGATTTCAATCCCGATAAAAAGGTCCGGGCTTTTGCAGAACTGAGCAGCGATATTGCGTTCAGCTCCTGTTACCAGGCCCTCTTCGGTCAGGTGTGCAACCGGGCCTGATCGCCTTCAGACTGCAGCCAGACGCGGCGGTCTGCAGCACGTTTTCTGGCCAGTAACAGATCCACTCGCTGCAACGTATCGTCGCCATCGGTCAGTACCAGCTGTACCAGACGGCGCGTATCCGGATGCATGGTGGTTTCACGCAGCTGGGATGGATTCATCTCCCCCAGACCCTTGAAACGCTGGATGTTGATTGTGCCCGGTTTACCTGTCTGTAACCGGGCCAGCACCGCTTCGCGTTCTGCCTCATCCAGCGCATAATGCACCTGTTTGCCGATATCAATCCGGTACAGTGGCGGCATCGCGACATAGATGTGCCCGGCCAGCACCAGATCGCGAAAATGACGCAGAAACAAGGCACACAATAAGGTGGCGATATGTGCTCCGTCTGAGTCAGCGTCTGCCAGGATACAGATCTTGCCGAAGCGGCGACGCGACAGATCCCGGCTGCCCGGATCAACACCGATGGCGACCGCGATATCATGCACTTCCTGCGAGGCCAGGGTATCAGCTGCATCCACTTCCCAGGTGTTCAGGATTTTGCCGCGCAGCGGCATCACTGCCTGGAAGTCTTTATCGCGTGCCTGTTTGGCTGATCCACCAGCAGAATCGCCTTCCACCAGAAACAGTTCACTGCGTTCCCGATCAGCACTCAGGCAATCGGTCAGCTTGCCCGGCAGGGCCGGGCCCTGCACAATCTTTTTGCGCGCGATCTTCTTGCTGTTACGCAGTCGGATTTGTGCATGCTGAATCGCCAGCGCGGCGATCTGCCCGGCCTGTGTGGTATGTTCATTCAGCCACAGGCCGAACGCGTCTCTGATCAGACCACTGACCCAGCTGGCACAACCGCGTGAAGAAAGCCGTTCTTTCGTCTGACCGGAAAACTGTGGTTCGCGCAGCCGGACGGCCAATACATAGCTCAGGTTATGCCAGACATCTTCCGGTGCCAGCTTCACACCACGTGGATACAGCTGGCGAAATTCGCAGAACTCGCGGATCGCTTCAGTCAGACCGGTGCGTAATCCATTGACATGCGTGCCGCCCTGTGAAGTCGGAATCAGATTGACGTAGCTTTCGGCATATAATTCACCACCCTGAGGCTGCCAGGCCAGGGCCCAACGTATATCAGCCTCCGGTTGTTCGCGGTGTCCACTGTAACAGGGGTGTGGCAGGCTATCCGTTTCTGCCAGCGCCTGTTGCAGATATCCGGGCAGGCCATCGGTATAGCACCAGGTCCGGGTGCTGTCTGCCTGTGTCAGTTGTATCTGTAGTCCGGGGCACAATACAGCCTTTGCCTGCAAGCCCTTTGCCAGCTGGCGCAGGTTGATTGTGGCACTGTCGAAAAATCCGGCTTCCGGCCAGAAGCGCAGCCGGGTGCCGGTATCGTTTCTGCGCACGCTGCGGGTCACCTGTAACCCGGTGGTTTTTGCGCCACTGGCAAAGGCCATATGGTATTCTTTGCTGTCACGCTTAATCCAGACCTCCAGACGGGCGGAGAGCGCATTCACCACGGACACCCCCACGCCATGCAGTCCGCCAGAAAACTGATAGTTTTTGTGCGAGAACTTGCCACCGGCATGGAGCTGAGTCAGAACCACCTCGACGCCGGGGATATGTTGTGCCGGATGTTCATCTACCGGCATCCCGCGTCCGTCATCTTCCACCTGCAGAGAACCATCCGGATAATGTGTGACCCGGATGGTGTGTGCATGGCCGCTGATCGCCTCGTCCACGCTGTTATCAATCACTTCCTGCGCCAGATGGTTCGGGCTGGTTGTGTCTGTATACATGCCAGGGCGTTTGCGCACGGGTTGCAAGCCACTCAGAACTTCGATCGCGGCAGCGGTATAATCAACGGATGACGGCATCAGCATAGGGCTGGCAAAATTGGGTACACTCAGGCAAGTGCTGCCTGCATTGATCAGGATGGGTTATTGTGACACAGGACACCGTTTCGTTTGAAGTTGCCTTAGCTGAACTGGAGTCGCTGGTGGCCCGGATGGAAACGGGTGACCTGACCTTAGAGGCATCGTTGCAGGCGTTTGAACGTGGCATTCAGTTAACCCGCACCTGCCAGCAGAAGCTGCAGGAAGCGGAGCAGCAGGTCAGGATGCTGACGCAGAACCATCCGGATGCCCAACCTGAGGTGTTTTGCGATGATGTCTGATACGGCCTTTCAGGCCTTCCATGCGACCTGTTGTGCACAGGTTGATGCGACTTTAAAGGCACACCTGCCGGATCCGACACATGCACCGCATCGTCTGCACCAGGCCATGCATTATGCCGTACTGGGCAAAGGTAAACGAATCCGCCCCCTGATCGTCTATGCTGCAGGCCATGCGGTGGCAGCAGAGCGCGACTGGCTGCATCATCCGGGCTGTGTGGTCGAACTGGTACATGCATTTTCGCTGGTACACGATGACCTGCCGGCGATGGACGATGACGATCTGCGCCGCGGGAAACCAACCTGTCACCGACAGTTTGACGAAGCAACTGCGATTTTAGCGGGTGATGCCCTGCTGACCCTGGCCTGTCAGGTCCTGGCAGAAGCGCCATTGCCGGATCCGCAGATCAATCTGACGATGTTGCACCACCTGCTGCGCGCTAGTGGTACACAGGGCATGGTGGGTGGCCAGGCGTTAGATATTGATGCAGTCGGAAAGCCGGTTGATCTGCCACATCTGGAACATATCCATATCCACAAGACCGGGATGCTGATCCGGGCCTGTGTGCATTTAGGTATGCTGTGTGGTCCAGCCATCACAGCTGTAGCAGAACAACATCTGGACCGGTATGCGAAGTGCATCGGATTGGCCTTCCAGGTGCAGGATGATGTACTGGATGTGGTGGGAGATACCCGAAATACCGGCAAACAGTCGGGGAAGGATGCGGCCGCTGATAAACCAACCTACCCGGCCCTGCTGGGTCTGCAGGGTGCGCGTAACATGGCGCAGCGGCTGGTACAGGAGGCATTAGCGGAGCTGGCGGATTTCGACCAGAAAGCGGATCCGTTACGTCAGGTGGCACATTATATTGTGCAACGCCAGCATTAAGCGTGTGGCAGGTGAGGCTCAGTCCGCGTGCGTATGATCCAGCGCAGCAAGAAAGGCATCCCAGACAAACTGCGGGCCCGGATCTGTCTTGCGTCCCGGTGCAATATCACTGTGCCCAACGATGCATTCCGGCGTAATCAACGGAAACAGGGTCTGAATCTGCCGCGTGAGCCGGATTAAACACGTATATTGTGCTGGTGCAAACGGCACATCATCGGTGCCTTCAAGCTCAATGCCAATCGCATAATCGTTGCAGTCGGGTTGCCCGGCAAAACAGGAACGACCTGCGTGCCAGGCCCGTTTATTCAGCGCCACAAATTGTTGCGCTGTACCGTCGCGCCGGATGTACAAATGACTGGAGACTCGCAGATCAGCAATCCTGGTGAAAAAGGGGTGTGCGGTCGGATCCAGCCGGTTCTGAAAAAAGGCTTCGACCGCATCGCCGCCAAATATGCCAGGTGGCAGGCTGATGTTGTGTATGACCAGTAAGCTGATCTGTTGCCCGACTGGCCGTTCATTCTGATTGGGGGAAGGCGTATGCCGTATGTCAGGCAGCCAGATATCACCAGACAGCTGTTGATGCTCTATATTCATGACGCATAAGGTATTCTGTGCCACGAGACTATAAAAAGCGCACGCCAGCCAAGGCAGTGCGGCAGCGCCGGACGTCACCGGGTCTGTGGTTACTCGTTATATTGTTGCTGACGGCGTTTGTGGCCGCACTGGTGTGGCTGAAACACTCAGCACCGGAGCCGCCACAACGCGTAGTGGAAAAACCAGTACCGACCCGCAAGCTCCCTGAACCGGTACCACCACATAAGCCACAATTTGAGTTTTATAACACATTGCCGAAACAGCAGGTGCCGGTGGCACCGCAGGTTGCGGCTCCCGCAGAACCGGCGCGACCAGCAACAGCGGCGCCAGACCGGAACGACGCCCGCTATCGGGTGCAGATCGGTTCTTATGCACGCGTGGCAGACGCTGAGCGGTTGCGCGCTGAGCTGGCCTTTTCAGGCATTGAAACACACATCCAGTCGGTGACGCTGGCCGGGGGCAGGCTGTATCATCGGGTACTGGCCGGACCTTATGTCGGGCAGGCCGCTGTGGCTGAAGTGCGACAGCAGCTGCAGGCGCAGGGCTATCAGAAGCCGTTAATACTCAAGCAGCCTTAGACTGATCCGGCATCGCCCACAACCGTTCCAGCTGATAATAATCGCGGACTGATGGCTGCATGATATGCACCAGGACGCAGTTGACATCAACCAGCGCCCACTCACCTGCATCCAGCCCTTCGTGGCCCAGAATGCTCTCACCGACCTGTTTTGCCTGTTGCATCACCGCTTCAGCACATGCGACCACCTGGCGGCGCGAGTTGCCAGAGGCAAGCACAAAAAAATCGGTCAGACTATTGTTCCATTCACGTACATTCAGTACCTGAATATCGTGTGCCTGGTGTTCTGCTAAGGTAGCAACGATAAGATCGCACAGTGCGGTGGCCTGCATCAGGTTTCCTGAGTTGAAAGGTCGGACGGGCGATGTGCCCTGGGGTGTGCCTGATCATACACCTGTGCCAGGTGCTGATAGTCAAGGTGGGTATAAATTTGTGTGGTATTGATGTCGGCATGCCCTAACAAATCCTGCACCGCACGCAGATCGCCGGATGAAGCCAGTAGATGACTGGCAAACGCATGGCGTAACATATGCGGATGTACGTGACGTGGCATGCCCTGCTGAATCGCCCGCTGCTGCACCATCCGCTGGATACTGCGCTGACTGAGGCGACGACCCCGCTGCCCGACGAACGCAGCAACTTCGTCGTCTGTTGCCATCGTATCACGTCTCTGCAGCCAGGACTGTATCGCCTGATCAGCCTGGCGACCGATTATCACCTGGCGTTGTTTACTGCCCTTCCCGGTGACCTTCAGGATGCCATGATGCTGCCGCAGATCACTGGCGTTCAGTGCAACCAGCTCGCTCAGACGCAGACCGGTAGCATACAATAATTCGAGTATGGCGCGATCACGATAATCGGCAGATTCCTGGCCAGGTAGTTGCATTAACTGCGCCATCTGATCCACATCCAGGCTGGCAGGCAGTCTGCGCTGCGCCTTCGGAGCGCGGACACCGGTGGTTGGATCCTGAGCACACAGACCCTGTTTCAGCCGGTACTGATAAAACCGGCGCAAGCAGGACAGCCGCCGCTGCAGACTGATCGCGCTCAGTCCCTGCCGGTGGCTGTCACTCAGATAGCGGCGGATCGGCCCGGATTGAGTGATCTCAGCCAGTGGGCTTTTGTGCTGTTCACACCAGATGTGGAAATGAGTGAGATCACGCCGGTAGGCGGCCAGAGTGTGCTCTGACAGGTGGCGTGTCTGCAATGCCTGTAAAAACAGCTCAATCTCATCCATCCCGGCCATCGTTATACAGTTCAGCTTCGCGTGCCTGAAATACAGCT
This sequence comes from Gammaproteobacteria bacterium, assembly GCA_020630515.1. Classification (GTDB taxonomy): domain Bacteria; phylum Pseudomonadota; class Gammaproteobacteria; order Chromatiales; family Chromatiaceae; genus JAHDBG01. The sequence continues at coordinate 19,411 of JAHDBG010000008.1, read as the reverse complement.
GCCAGTTCACGGTAAGCGGCAGTCCAGGCGACAACGACCTCTGCAGTGATGACTTCGGTACCCAATACCTCGCTCATCGCAGTGAGTAAGGCATCTGCAACCATCGGATAATGTTCCGGCTGCACCTGCGCACCAACGTGCTTCCGGGCAATATGCTCAATCGCATTGCTGAGATTTTCCGGCTTATCAATGTGGGTGGCATACGCGACGATGGCCTTCGCCAGCTTCGTCGGCTGATTCTCTGCATGGGCAAATAAGACTTCTGTCTGCGGGTATTTAGCAAACAGAATCTCGTACATTCGCGTTGTGATCGTTTCTCCCTGCGTTTTGAGTAAAGGCGCGGTACTTTTGACAGTAGCGATCTGTTGAGCAGATAGTGACATGGCGTGGCTCCTGAAGCAGGTATGCAGGTCAGACCAGAAACTTTCAGGTCCGGCATATTGCTATAATACCCCGTTGTTTCAATTTTTCACACTGACTGATGATCTGGAAAATGCTATGCAAAAAATGTTGTTGGGTCTGGCCCTGATCGCGGGTTTGGCGATGGTGCCTGCACATGCTGCCGGTGATGCCACCGCCGGGAAGGCGAAATCAGCGACCTGTATGGGGTGTCACGGCACAAACGGGAACAGCCCGGCACCGACTTTTCCGAAGCTGGCCGGGCAACATGCAGGCTATCTGTACAAACAATTGCAGGATTACAAGAGTCGTCAGCGGACCGATCCGACCATGATGGCGATGGTAGCTAACCTGTCAGAGACTGATATGCAGGATCTGGCTGCATACTATGCAGAACAGACAGTCAGTACCGGCACTGCCGCAGCAGATCAGGTCGAGCCGGGTAAAACAATCTATCATGCCGGTATCAAAGCAAAGGGAATTGCAGCATGTGCTGCCTGTCACGGGCCGGCGGGCAAAGGCAATCCGCAGGCCGGCTTTCCACGCGTCAGCGGGCAGCATGCCGCTTATGCTATGGCGCAGCTGAAACAGTTCGGTCAAGGTGCCCGGGCAAATGATATGGCTTCAATGATGCGGACAGTGGCAGCGAAGATGAGTGAGGCAGAAATGCAGGCAGTTGCTGAATATATGCAGGGCCTGCACTGATCAGAATTGGCCTTGTGTTTATTGAATACAGGCGTACAGGAGGTGTTTTATGTCTGTAATCCGGCGTGCGATCTTATGCGGTTTATGTCTGATGCTGGTCTGGCCTGTCGCCGCGAAGACATATGACGAAAATCAGGACTATACCCTGATCCTGCCAGAACCGGATCATGGCCGGCCGGGCGACAGGATTGAGGTGATTGAGTTTTTCATGCACGGTTGTTCGCACTGTTTTCGCTTTGAACCAAAACTGGAGACCTGGTTACAGACGAAACCAGCAGATGTCGAATTTGTGCGGATACCAGCCATGTTCGGGAGGCATTTCGACCTGCATGCCAGGGTGTATTATGCCCTGCAGTCACTCGGGCTGGCTGAGTCCCTGCATCATGCCTGGTTTGAAGAGATCCATGTTAACGGTAATGCACTGAAGACCCGACAGGCAATTGAGACATTTTTACAGGCGCATGGTGTGGATCAGGCGCAGTTCGATCAGGCAATGCGATCGTTTTCTGTACAAGTGCAGCTGAATCGTGCCAGTACCCTGTTGCGTCGTTACGATATCCGCAGTGTACCGGCTATCGTAGTGGATGGGCGTTACAAAAACGTACGTGGCCTGCATCACCCGGACATGTTATTGCTGACCGATACCCTGGTAACCAGAGTGCGTCAGCAGCGACAGGACGAGGATTGACAGATTGTCCGTTCTGTTGCACAATTAGCAGGCTTTCCCGGAGGGATTCCCGAGCGGTCAAAGGGATCAGACTGTAAATCTGACGGCTCAGCCTTCGGAGGTTCGAATCCTCCTCCCTCCACCATATTACGATCAGGTTCAGGACACCTCTGAAAACCAATGCGCTTGCAAATACTGCGTTAAAAATACGCATGTACTTCTCTGGTACGCTGCGCTTTTTCGCCTCGTCACTGCTTCACTCGTGACGTTTTCAGAGGTGCCTTTAAATGAGCTGCGGTGTGGTGCTCCCTGCGGGTGTAGTTTAATGGTAAAACTTCAGCCTTCCAAGCTGACTACGTGGGTTCGATTCCCATCACCCGCTCCATCTTTTCGCCCAGGTAGCTCAGTCGGTAGAGCACACCCTTGGTAAGGGTGAGGTCGGCAGTTCAAATCTGCTCCTGGGCTCCACACGTCTTTGATGTATTTTCAGGTCAGTCATTATGGCTAAAGAAAAATTTGAACGTAACAAGCCACATGTGAATGTGGGTACAATCGGGCATGTTGACCATGGCAAAACAACCCTGACAGCGGCGATCACCACGCATCAGGCGAAAAAAGGCTGTGCCGAATCCAGGGCCTACGATCAGATTGATAATGCACCGGAAGAACGCGAGCGCGGTATCACAATAGCCACTGCGCACGTCGAATATGAGTCAGACACTCGCCATTATGCGCATGTGGATTGCCCTGGTCACGCAGACTATGTGAAAAACATGATCACGGGTGCCGCCCAGATGGATGGCGCGATTCTGGTCTGTTCTGCAGCCGATGGCCCCATGCCACAGACACGGGAACATATCCTGTTGTCGCGTCAGGTCGGTGTACCCTACATCGTGGTATATCTGAACAAGGCCGATCAGGTTGACGATGAAGAGCTGCTGGAACTGGTCGAAATGGAAGTTCGTGAGTTGCTGGACAGCTATGAATTTCCAGGCGACGACACCCCGATCATTACTGGTTCTGCCCTGAAGGCACTGGAAGGTGATGAGTCTGAAATCGGTACACAATCTATTGACAAATTGATAGAAGCTCTGGACAGCTATATCCCGACACCGGAGCGAGCGATAGACGGCGACTTTATCATGCCGATTGAAGATGTGTTCTCTATCTCCGGGCGTGGTACGGTGGTCACTGGTCGGGTTGAGCGTGGTGTGATCAAGGTGGGTGAAGAGGTTGAAATCGTCGGTCTGCGTGAGACGCAGACGACTACCTGTACCGGTGTTGAAATGTTCCGCAAACTGCTGGATCAGGGCGAGGCCGGCGACAATGTTGGTGTACTGCTGCGCGGGACCAAGCGGGATGAAGTCGAGCGTGGTCAGGTATTAGCCAAACCAAAGTCCATCACACCGCACACGCATTTTGAAGCTGAAGTGTATATCCTGAGCAAGGACGAAGGTGGACGGCATACGCCTTTCTTTAACGGCTATCGTCCGCAGTTTTATTTTCGTACCACAGACGTGACTGGTGCGTGTGAATTGCCGGCAGGCACCGAGATGGTGATGCCGGGTGACAATGTCAAGATGACAGTGCAGCTGATTGCGCCGATTGCGATGACTGAAGGGCTCCGTTTTGCCATTCGTGAAGGTGGACGGACTGTCGGTGCGGGTGTTGTTTCAAAAGTGATTGCATAGCAGGATCCATCATGCATGGATCAGCCAAGGCGTGCTGCCGGTAACAGCAGCACGCCTTTAATTATTGATTCTTCAGGCCAGTAGCTCAACCTGGCAGAGCAGCGGTCTCCAAAACCGCAGGTTGGGGGTTCGAGTCCCTCCTGGCCTGCCATTTTCGGCGGGTTATAGATAGTGGATAGTATCAGGCTGTCAGCGTCAATTGGATTGCTGATTGCAGCGATTGCAGGTTTTTACTGGTATGCAGACCAGGCTGTCTGGATCCGCCTGCTGGGTATGCTGGCTGTAATCGGGCTGGCAATCTGGATTGCCGTACAGACAGAATCAGGTCGTCGTCTGTGGCGCTTCGCCAGTCAGTCACAGACTGAAGTGCGCAAGGTGGTCTGGCCGACGCGCCAAGACACGACTCAGACACTGTTGCTGATTGCATTAGTCGTCTTGGTTACTGCATTGTTTTTATGGGCAATTGATTCCTTATTGTCCATACTCGTCTTATACGCCACCGGGCAGAATTGACATGGCAAAACACTGGTATGTCGTACAGGCACTGTCTGGTCTTGAGGCGCAGGCCAAGTCTTCATTACAGGAGCGAATCACCCAGGCAGGTCTGCAGGATCAGTTTGATGAAATATTAGTGCCGACAGAAGAAGTGACGGAAATGCGCAGCGGCCAGCAATATCGCAGTGAGCGTAAATTCTTTCCGGGCTATGTGCTGATCCACATGGAGCTGACAGATGAAACTTGGCATCTGGTGAAGCAGGTACCGAAGATCATTGCGTTTATCGGTGGTACGGGTGACCGGCCTGCGCCAATCAGTGAGGCAGAAGCACAGACGATTCTGCAACGAGTGCAGGATGGTTCAGAAAAGCCGAAGCCAAAAGTACTGTACGAACCAGGTGAGATGGTGCGGGTGACGGACGGACCCTTCAATGACTTCAACGGTGTGGTTGAACAAGTCGATTATGACAAAAGCCGTATGAAGGTGTCTGTGTCAATCTTCGGACGATCCACACCGGTCGAGCTGGAATTCAGCCAAGTGAAGAAAACGTAAGGGCACACGATCGTATATTCGGAGAAGGTGCACAGCTAGCTGTGCGCCCGTACAGATTTCGGGGAGAATGAGCAGGGCTCATTTGTTTGCACCCACTTCAGAGGTGATGTATGGCAAAAAAAATCGACACTTATATTAAGCTGCAAGTGCCCGCACAAGCAGCTAATCCGAGTCCGCCAGTCGGCCCGGCGCTGGGCCAGCGTGGTGTGAACATCATGGAATTCTGCAAGGCGTTTAATGCGCAGACGCAACATTTAGAAAAGGGTATGCCGGTACCAGTGGTGATTACGGTATACAGCGATAAATCGTTCACCTTTGTCATGAAGTCACCACCTGCGTCGGTGCTGCTGCAAAAGGCCGCCGGAATCAGTAAGGGTTCAGGGCGGCCAAATACAGAAAAAGTAGGGGTCATCACTCAGGGGCAACTGGCAGAGATTGCTCAGACCAAAGAACAGGATCTGACTGCGGCTGATCTGGACGCTGCGATACGTACCCTGGCCGGTTCAGCGCGGAGCATGGGGCTGACTGTGGAGGGTGTGGCGTAAAATGGCTAAGCTTTCCAAACGTCAGCAGGCAATAGCCGCTGAAATCGACAGAACAAAGACCTATCCGGTGACGGAGGCACTTACGCTACTGAACAGCCTACCGAGTGCTAAATTCAAAGAATCTATTGATATTGCGGTAAATCTGGGGGTTGATCCACGTAAATCGGATCAGGTGGTGCGTGGTTCAGCGATTCTGCCTGCCGGCTCCGGTAAAGAAGTCCGGGTAGCCGTGTTCACTCAGGGCGCGAATGTCCAGGCGGCTGAATCAGCCGGAGCAGATAAGGTTGGCCTGGAGGCTCTGGCGGATGAGATTAAGCAGGGTACGCTGGATTTTGATGTGGTCATTGCCTCGCCGGATGCGATGCGTGTAGTCGGTCAACTGGGCCAGATTCTCGGTCCGCGCGGTCTGATGCCGAACCCGAAAGTAGGCACAGTGACCATGGATGTAGCGCAAGCGGTTAAAAATGCGAAGTCAGGTCAGGTGCGTTTTCGCACTGATAAGGCCGGGATCGTACATACGACGATTGGCAAGATCGGGTTCAGCCCGGAAGCCTTGTTACAAAACTTACAGGCAATTCTGGCTGAGCTGAAAAGACTGAAGCCAAGTGCAGCGAAGGGCATTTATCTGAAGAAGATCACAGTTTCTTCGACGATGGGCCCGGGCCTGAGTGTTGATCCTGCTTCGTTAGATATCTGAATTTCCCAGGTTTGGAATCCCGGTCTGAGGCCGAGGGTTATCCAAGACCGCAGGTGCTGGTACCAGCTTAATTTCTTTGCCTGCGCAGATGGCGTTCTGCCCTCAGGTTTTAATCTGCGGCGGTACCCATAAGAGGTCTGGCAGCTTGTCAGATCAGGAGAGGGTTGTGGCTGCAAGGTTCATCCTGCAGCGACGGTCTTCATATTGTTGTACAGAGGGGTTATGCCCCTATTTCCGGAGGTGACGAATTTGCCACTGAATTTCGGGCAGAAACAAGCTATCGTCGCCGAACTTGCTGAGGTTGCTGATCACGCACTATCGGTAGTGGCTGCGGAATATCGTGGTCTGACGGTAGATGAGATGACGCTGTTACGTCGTGATGCGCGGTTGAATGGCGTGTATCTGCGTGTGGTAAAAAATACGCTGGCACGACGGGCCGTTGCCAATACGGAATTTGCGTGTCTGGCAGATGATCTGACCGGACCGCTGGTTCTGGCCTTTTCGCAGGAAGATCCAGGCGCTGCCGGCCGTGTAGTCAAGGATTTTTCCCAGGATCATCCGAATCTGAAGGTCATGGTGCTGGCCATTGGCGGTAAGAAACTACCACCGGAACAGCTGGATGTCCTGGCGAAGATGCCGACGTATGATCAGGCAATCAGTCAATTGATGTCAGTGATGCAGGCGCCGGTTGCGAAGCTGGCACAGACGCTGAATGCAGTACCTGGTAAGTTGGTAAGAACGGTAGCCGCAATCCGCGATGCTAAAGAAGCCGCTTAAGATTTTATTTAATCGGGAGTTTATTAATGACTAAAGAAGATATTCTGGAAACAATTGCCAGTATGTCCGTGATGGAAGTGGTCGAGCTGATTGCAGCCATGGAAGAAAAGTTCGGCGTGACTGCCGCTGCTGCAGTAGCTGTTGCAGCACCCGCTGGTGTTGAAGCAGCAGCAGCTGAAGAGCAGACCGAGTTTGATGCCATTCTGACTGGCTTCGGTGATAACAAAGTCGCCGTGATTAAGGCCGTGCGTGCAATCAGCGGCCTGGGGCTGAAGGAAGCGAAGGCGGCCGTTGAAGGGGCACCAACGCCACTGAAGCAGGGTGTGAGTAAAGAAGAAGCGGAAGAAGTGAAAAAGACACTGGAAGACGCCGGAGCAACGGTTGACGTTAAATAGGGCGACTGAAAGAAATTCTCAACGCGAGACGATGGGTTTCATCAGGAAAGGCTGATGGCTGTTCCAGCTATCGGCCTTTTCTCGCTGATGAACAGGATTACGGGATGTATCTGGTGCGGCGTGTCAGAGTCATCCTTCACTTTGCAGGGGTGTTTGCGATGCATATCCGGTGTTTAAAAAACCTCAGATTCGGATTGTTATGCCTGGTTGCGACAACCGCTCTGATGTCGTGTGCTGAAAGTACGCAGCCGGGCAATTATCATGCTGCGAATCTGCGCGTGATACAGACTGTTGAGTCATTTACTGCGCTCTTATCTGAGCAAGAACGTGAAACATTATTTTATGCGAAGGATGATCCACTGCTGCAGACAGGCTGGTCGCATAAACCAGTAAACTATGACGCCCGTAATGGTCTGTTGCTGGGCGACTTGAATCAAGAGCAATATACGGCAGCGCTTCAGGTGATCCGGGTAGCACTCGGTGAAGTGGGTTATCAACAGTTTTCAGCGGTTACTGAAGCGGATCAATATCTGGAAGACGCAGCCAGAATCCCTAATTATACATTGGGTCAGCGCAAGTATTATCTGGCGATTTTCGGTGTGCCGACAAAGAATCGGCCGTGGGTGTTGCAGATCAGTGGTCATAACTACACACAACATATTGTGTTTGGCGCGGATGTGATTGCGGCGAGTCCGATGTTCATTGGTTCGTTGCCGGGTACGTTTGAACGTAACGGGCATACTGTTGTGCCAATGCAGGGTAAGGTTGAAGCGATGCAGATGTTACTGGGCAGCCTAAGTCCGGAACAATTAGCAATGGCCAGATTTCGTTCGAGCTATTCGGAGCTCATGGCCGGTTCACACCAGGATACGGATTTCTCCAACGGTGCAGGAGAAGGCCTGCTGGCTCGGCATTTAACCACACCGCAAAAGGCATTATTGCTGACCGCAATCATGCAGTGGGTGGATGATGTAAATGCTGATTTTTCTTATCTGCTGCGTCAGCGTTATCAGGCACAGTCAGATACCCTCCGGATCGGCTGGGCCGGGTCACCTGATCTGCGCAAAGAGTATGCTTATATGCGAATCCAGGGTTCGAGTTTGTGGATTGAGTTGTCTGCAAAGACACATGACGATGTCCCAGGTATTTATTATCAGTCGGTCTACAGAGACAAGGCGCATGATTACGGCAGGAAGTGATTCTGGCAGCCTGCTGCCGCATTAACAGGATATCCCCCGGATAAAGTTCCTCTCTCCACGAAGGAGTGAGGAACTTTTTTGTAATGGCTCTGGATAAATCTGAGTTACTGAATAGTCGCTTTATGCGCGACAGCGGCTCAGGTCGTTATTGATGAGGAATAGCATATATGGCCTATTCGTTTACTGAAAAGAAACGGTTGCGCAAAAGTTTTGGTAAAAGTACCGACGTCCTGCCGGTGCCTTTTTTACTGGCGACACAACTTGAATCTTACCGCAGTTTTTTACAGGCCGACATTGATCCGGATCAGCGTCAGGATCAAGGCCTGCAGATGGCATTTAAGTCGGTCTTTCCGATGGAAAGCTTTTCCGGCAATGCTGCTCTGGAATTTGTTCGTTATCGGTTAGGTGAACCATCGTTTGATGAGCGGGAGTGTCAGCAGAGAGGTGCAACCTTTGCGGTATCATTACGGGTACTAGTGCGGCTGGTAATTTATGACAAGGATGCACCGGCTGGTGTGAAGCAGGTAAAGGATATTAAGGAGCAGGAAATCTACATGGGCGAAATGCCGCTCATGACGAATAATGGCACCTTTATCATTAACGGGACGGAACGGGTTGTAGTCTCGCAACTGCATCGGTCACCCGGTGTATTTTTTGACCATGATAAGGGCAAGACCCATTCATCCGGTAAATTATTATTTTCGGCGCGGGTGATTCCGTATCGTGGTTCCTGGTTGGATTTTGAGTTTGACCCGAAGGATATGGTGTATGTGCGGATTGACCGGCGGCGTAAACTACCGGCGACCATCCTGTTGCGTGCACTGGGTTACGACACAGAAGAGATTCTGGCGCTGTTCTTCGAGACAGATACGATCACTCTGGGCAGACGCAAACTGGATATAGCACTGGTGCCGGAACGGCTACGCGGTGATATCACCAGCTTTGACATCCTGGCAAAAAAGGATCTGGTGGTTGAAGCCGGCAAACGGATTACCGCCCGGCATCTGCGTCAGTTAGCCGATGCGGGTGTGAAAAAACTGACGATTCCGCGTGAGTTTCTGATTGGTAAGGTACTGGCCCACAGGGTGGGTGATCCGGAAACCGGAGAAGTGCTGGCATCTCCGAATGATGAGATCACCGATGAACTGATTGATCTGCTGATTGATAAAAAGGTGAAAAAGATCCGGACGCTGTTTACCAATGATCTGGATCATGGTGCCTTTATCTCGGATACGTTACGCATTGATCCGACCACCAATGCATTAGAAGCGATGATTGAAGTGTATCGCATGATGCGCCCGGGTGAACCACCGACGAAAGAAACGGCACAGAATTTATTTCATAACCTGTTTTTTACCCGGGATCGTTATGACTTATCCGAAGTAGGTCGGATGAAGTTTAACCGTCGTCTGGGGAATGAAGATGATAACACCACGCGTGTGTTATACGATGCAAAATATTTTGCCGGCCGGGGTGATAAAGAAAGTCAGGCCCTTGCTGAACAACGAGGCGACAGTTCCGATATTCTGCAGGTGATGCAGATGCTGGTTGCCATTCGTAACGGTCAGGGCACTGTGGATGATATTGACCATCTCGGCAATCGCCGGGTGCGGTCAGTCGGTGAGATGGTCGAAAACCAGTTCCGTATCGGTCTGGTGCGAGTGGACCGGGCAGTCCGCGAACGACTGAATCTGGCTGAGTCAGAAGGCCTGATGCCACAGGCGATGGTGAATTCAAAACCGATTTCAGCCGCAATCCGTGAGTTTTTCGGTTCGTCACAACTGTCGCAGTTTATGGATCAGAACAACCCCCTGTCTGAGATTACCCACAAACGGCGGGTCTCCGCGCTGGGTCCAGGCGGACTGGCGCGTGAACGAGCCGGATTTGAGGTGCGTGATGTCCATCCGACCCATTATGGTCGGGTATGCCCGATTGAAACGCCAGAAGGGCCGAACATCGGCCTGATCAACTCGCTGGCGGTGTATGCCCGCACGAATCATTACGGCTTTCTGGAAACGCCTTACCGTAAGGTGAAAAAGGGTCAGATCACGAATCAGATTGATTATCTGTCAGCGATCGAAGAAGGAGCCTTTACCATTGCGCAGGCAAATGCGACGGTGGATGCAGAGGGACGTCTGACGGATGCACTGGTGTCCTGTCGCCATCAGAATGATTTTACCCTGGCGCCACCGGAACAGATTGAATACATGGACGTTGCGCCGAAACAGATTGTGTCGGTCGCGGCTTCGATCATTCCGTTTCTGGAGCATGATGATGCGAACCGTGCCCTGATGGGTGCGAACATGCAACGTCAGGCCGTCCCGAATCTGCGGGTACAAAAGCCGCTGGTGGGTACTGGCATGGAACGCACAGTGGCAATTGATTCCGGTGTTACGGTGGTGGCGCAGCGTGGTGGCATCATTAAGTCAGTGGATGCAGCGCGGATTGTCGTACGGGTGAATGATAAGGAATCCCAGCCGGATGAAGCTGGTGTGGATATCTACAACCTGACCAAATATACCCGTTCTAACCAGAATACGTGTATCAATCAGACGCCTCTGGTGCAGGTGGGTGATCAGATCCAGCGTGGTGATGTGATGGCGGATGGTCAGTCCACCGATAAGGGTGAGCTGGCGCTGGGCCAGAACCTGCGCGTCGCCTTTATGCCATGGAATGGCTACAACTTTGAAGATTCGATTCTGATCTCAGAACAGATCGTACAGGAAGACCGGTTTACCACCATCCATATCGAAGAAATCACCTGTATGGCGCGGGATACGAAGCTGGGCTCAGAAGAGATCACGGCGGATATTCCGAACATCAATGAAGCTGCCCTGGCCAGATTAGATGAATCCGGTATTGTGTTTGCGGGTGCTGAGGTACGGGAAGGCGATATCCTGGTAGGTAAGGTCACACCAAAGGGTGAGACGCAGCTGAGTTCAGAAGAAAAACTATTACGCGCGATCTTTGGTGAAAAAGCTGCTGATGTAAAGGATACCTCGGTACGAGCCGGGGCAAACTGCACCGGCACCGTGATTGATGTCCGGATCTTTACACGGGAAGGTGTGGAAAAGGATGCACGGGCGTTACAGATTGAGGATCATGAACTGAAACGGGTGCGCAAGGACCTGGATGATCAGCAACAGATTGTGGAAGGTGATGCATTTGCCCGGATTGAGAAGTTGTTGCTGAACAAGATTGCTGAGGGCGGGCCTGAACCGTTAAAACCAGGCGGAAAGGTGACCAAAAATTATCTGAACAGCCTAGCACCTGATCAGTGGCTGGAGATCCGCCTGAAAAATGAGGCAGCAGCCGTTAAGCTGGAGGCAATCGGGCAACATATCAGAAACCTGCGGGAGGCATTTACCGACCGGTTTGCGCATGAAAAACAAAAGCTACTGGCCGGCGATGACCTGCCACCAGGTGTGCTGAAGATGGTGAAGGTGTACGTGGCTGTGAAACGTCGGGTACAACCGGGTGACAAGATGGCAGGTCGGCATGGTAACAAAGGTGTCGTCTCACGGATTGTGCCAGTGGAAGATATGCCGTATGACCATACCGGGCGTCCAGTCGATATCGTGCTGAATCCACTGGGGGTGCCATCGCGGATGAATATCGGGCAGGTATTGGAGACGCATCTGGGCCTCGCAGCAAAGGGACTGGGCGAACGGATTGCAACGATGCTGGATACAAATGCGCAGATGACCGAACTGCGCGAATTTCTGCATCGGATCTACAATACCAGCGGCCAGTCAGAAGACCTGGACAGTCTGAGCGATGAGGAGCTGCTGGAAATGGCACATAATCTGCGCGATGGTGTGCCATTTGCAACGCCGGTATTTGATGGTGCGAACGAGGATGAAATCCGCCAGATGCTGACCCTGGCCGGACAACCAACCAGTGGTCAGATGACCTTATTTGACGGTCGTACCGGTGATCAGTTTGAACGGTCAGTCACAGTGGGTTATATGTACATGCTGAAGCTGAACCACCTGGTGGATGACAAGATGCATGCCCGCTCGACCGGGCCCTACAGCCTGATTACGCAACAGCCACTGGGCGGTAAGGCACAGTTTGGCGGACAACGCTTTGGTGAAATGGAAGTCTGGGCGCTGGAGGCATACGGTGCATCTTATACCCTGCAGGAAATGCTGACAGTCAAATCGGATGATGTGGACGGGCGGACGCGAATGTACAAGAGCATCGTCGATGGCGATCAGCGTATGGATGCCGATATGCCGGAATCGTTTAATGTGCTGGTGAAGGAGATCCGGTCCTTAGGAATTAACATAGATCTGGAGCAGGTGTGATGCAGGAATTCATGCAGATGATGCCATCGTCGGAAACACCGAAGGAATTTAATGCAATCACGATCGGGCTGGCATCGCCCGAACAGATCCGGTCCTGGTCATATGGTGAGGTGAAAAAGCCGGAAACGATCAACTATCGTACCCTGAAGCCAGAACGAGAAGGGCTGTTCTGTGCCAGGATATTCGGTCCGGTCACGGATTATGAATGTCTGTGCGGCAAATATAAGCGACTGAAACACCGGGGGGTGGTGTGCGAAAAGTGTGGAGTTGAAGTCACCTTATCCAAGGTACGGCGCGAGCGGATGGCGCATATTGAGCTGGCCAGCCCGGTCGCACATATCTGGTTTCTGAAGTCACTGCCATCGCGGATCGGTTTATTGCTGGATGTGACGCTACGCGAAATAGAACGGGTCTTGTATTTTGAATCGTATATCGTGATAGATCCAGGTACTACGACGCTGGAGCGATTGCAACTGCTGACCGATGAACAATATCTGGAAGCAGTCGAAGCCCATGGTGATGACTTTGATGCACGAATGGGTGCAGAAGCCGTGTATGAACTGTTACGCACCATAGATGCTGAAAAAGAAGTCGCCCGGTTGCGCGAAGAGCTTGAAATCACCAATTCGGAAGCGAAGATCAAAAAGATAGCCAAACGGCTCAAATTACTGGAGGCATTACAGAAATCGGGCAACCGGCCGGAATGGATGATCCTGAAGGTGCTACCGGTGTTGCCGCCGGAACTGCGTCCGCTGGTGCCTCTGGAGGGTGGACGTTTTGCGACATCCGACCTGAATGACCTGTACCGGCGAGTGATCAATCGTAACAACCGACTCGGTCGTTTGCTGGAACTGACGGCCCCGGACATCATCGTGCGTAACGAAAAACGCATGCTGCAGGAGTCGGTTGATGCGTTGCTGGATAATGGACGGCGTGGTCGGGTGATCACGGGCACAAACAAACGTCCGCTGAAATCACTGGCAGACATGATCAAAGGCAAGCAGGGTCGTTTCCGGCAGAATCTGCTCGGAAAACGGGTGGACTATTCCGGACGTTCCGTGATCGTGGTGGGACCAACCCTGAAGCTGCACCAGTGCGGTCTGCCGAAAAAGATGGCGCTGGAACTGTTTAAGCCCTACATCTATGCCCGCCTGCAGGCACGCGGGATGGCGACTACCATCAAGGCAGCGAAACGGATGGTCGAGCGAGGTGCGAGCGATGTATGGGATATCCTGGAAGATGTGATTCGCCAGCATCCGGTATTACTGAACCGGGCACCGACCCTGCACCGGCTCGGCATCCAGGCATTTGAGCCGGTTCTGATTGAAGGCAAGGCAATCCAGTTACACCCGCTGGTCTGTACCGCATTCAATGCCGACTTTGACGGTGACCAGATGGCAGTGCACGTACCTTTGTCGCTGGAGGCACAACTGGAAGCGCGCGCACTGATGATGGCCTCGAACAATGTGTTGTCACCCGCAAACGGAGAGCCGGTGATTGTGCCCTCACAGGACGTGGTGCTGGGGCTGTATTACATGACACGCGAACGAATCAATGCGCGTGGCGAAGGGATGGTATTTGCGGACACCGATGAAGTGCAGCGGGCGTATGACGCGCAACAGGTCGATCTGCATGCCCGGGTACGGGTACGGATCACCGAGACAACTCTGGATGCTGAAGGTGTTGCTGAGGCACAGACCCGACTGCAGCAAACCACCGTAGGCCGGGCGATATTATGGCGAATTGTACCGGTTGGTCTGTCGTATACGCTGATCAACCAAGCGATGAACAAAAAGGCGATTTCAAATCTGGTAAACACGACCTATCGCCAGCTGGGCCTGAAGCCAACCGTAATCTTTGCGGATCAGCTGATGTATCTTGGCTTTGCGCAGGCAGCGAAGGCCGGTGCATCCATTGGCCTGGATGACATGGTGATCCCGGCGAGTAAGGCTGACATTCTGGCGCAGGCAGAAATTGAGGTAAAAGAAATTCAGGAACAATATTCGTCCGGTTTGGTAACGAATGGTGAGCGCTACAACAAAGTGGTCGATATCTGGTCACATACCAATGATCAGATTGCACGCGCGATGATGGAGACTCTGGGTACCGAAACCGTCACAAACCGGGCGGGCGAAACCGAAACACAGGACTCGTTCAATTCAATCTATATGATGGCCGATTCAGGTGCCCGGGGTTCCGCCGCACAGATTCGCCAGCTGGCCGGGATGCGAGGCCTGATGGCGAAGCCGGACGGGTCCATCATCGAAACACCGATTACCGCGAACTTCCGGGAAGGCTTGAACGTCCTGCAATACTTCATTTCAACCCATGGTGCCCGTAAGGGTCTGGCAGATACTGCGCTGAAGACGGCGAATTCCGGTTACCTGACGCGCCGTCTGGTGGATGTGGCGCAGGATATGGTAGTGACCGTTGAGGATTGCGGGACGACTGAAGGCCTGATAATGATGCCGATCATTGAAGGCGGTGACGTAGTTGAACCATTGCGTGAACGCATTCTGGGCCGTGTGACTGCAGAGCCAGTTGCTCAGCCAGGTGAGCCGGAAACGGTGATCTGTCCAGCGAATACCCTGCTGGATGAACATTGGATGGATGTGCTGGAACAAGCTGGTGTGGATCAGATTCGGGTACGCTCAGCGATCACCTGCGAGTCACGTAAGGGCATCTGTGGGCGATGTTACGGACGCGATCTGGCACGTGGTAGTGAAATCAATATCGGCGAAGCGGTCGGCGTGATTGCAGCGCAATCTATCGGAGAACCAGGCACTCAGCTGACCATGCGTACCTTCCACATTGGTGGTGCTGCCTCGCGTGCCGTGGCAATAAACAGTATTGAGCCGAAAAACGCCGGCAAGATCCGACTACACAACATCAAAACCGTTGAAAATGCGCAGAATAAACTGGTTGCCGTATCCCGCTCGGGTGAGGTGATCATCATTGATGAAGTAGGGCGCGAGCGTGAACGGTACAAGCTGCCGTATGGTGCAGAACTACAGGTACATGAAGGGGATCAGGTCGAAGGTGGACAGGTGATCGCGAACTGGGATCCGCATACCCACCCGATTATCACCGAAATGGCCGGTATCCTGCGCTTTATTGACTTTACGGAAGGGGTCACAATGCAGCGGCAGACCGACGATGTGACCGGTCTGACCTCAATTGTGGTGATGGATCCGAAACAACGACCAACTGCGGGCAAAGACCTGCGTCCAACGATCAAGCTGATAGATGCAGATGGCGGCGATGTGAATATCGCGGGCACGAACCTGCCGGCTAATTATCTGTTACCGGGCGATGCAGTCGTGAATGTGACAGATGGTACTCAGGTGCAGGTTGGTGATGTGCTGGCACGTATTCCGCAGGCATCGTCCAAGACACGTGATATCACCGGCGGTCTGCCCCGGGTGGCTGACTTATTTGAGGCACGCAAGCCGAAAGAGGCCGCAATTCTGGCAGAAGCAACCGGCACCGTGAGCTTCGGTAAGGATACGAAGGGCAAACAACGACTGGTCATCACGGATGCGCAGAGTGAACAGAACGAGTTACTGATCCCGAAATGGCGCCACCTGAATGTGTTTGAGGGTGAGCAGGTTGAAAAGGGTGAGGTGATTGCGGATGGTGAGCTCAGTTCACATGATATCCTGCGTCTGCGTGGTGTGACCGCCCTGGCCGAATACCTGGTGAAAGAGATCCAGGACGTGTACCGGCTGCAGGGTGTTGGCATCAATGACAAACATATCGAAGTGATCATCCGTCAGATGTTGCGCAAGGTGCAGGTGATTGATCCGGGCGATACCAGATTATTGCGCGGGGAGCAGCTGGAGCGGTCGCGAGTACTGGAGGCAAACGAAGGGCTGGATGAGGAAAAAAATCAGAAACCGGCCACCTATGAGCAATTATTACTGGGTATCACCAAGGCATCACTAGCTACTGAGTCATTCATTTCAGCGGCATCCTTCCAGGAGACAACACGGGTGCTGACCGAGTCAGCTGTGCGCGACCTGTGTGATCCGCTGAACGGACTGAAAGAAAATGTGATCGTAGGACGACTGATCCCGGCAGGCACCGGTTTGTCCCACCATCTGGCACAGCGTGCTGCTGCATGAGACCGTGATGCAGAAAGACATCGTCACAAAAAGCCTGATTGAGGAATTAGCGGCCTGTCTGATTGTGCGTCTGCTGAAGATCCCGGTGGTACCGGACAACATTGAATGGCTGAATACTGAGCAGCACCGGGTTGAAGATCGTCGTGCTGATATGGTTGTCCGGATACATTCCGGTGAACAGAATGTACCTTCGCTACTGCATCTGGAAATTCAGAATAATAACCATCCGCAGATGCCACTGCGTATGCTGCGCTATTACACAGATATCCGGCTGCGCTGGGCGGAAGAGCCACTGCGGCAGTATCTGATCTATACCGGCAAGGCACCACTGAACATGCCGGCGGGTATTGCAGCGTTCAACTATCACTATGAGCTGATTGATATGCGCACAATTGACTGTGCGTTGCTTCTGGGTGAGGATACTCCAGATGCTCTGGTGCTGGCAATTTTGTGTGATTTTAAAGGACGGTCTGCCAGAGACATCGTCGGCTATATTATCAGGCGCCTGTATCAGCTGACTTGTGAGCGTGGTGATATATTCCGACGTTACCTGCATATGCTGGAGCTGTTATCTGAAAACCGTGATCTGCAGGAAACCGTTAAGGAGACAGAACAGATGCTGACAGATTTTAATATAGAAAACCTGCCATCTTTTCAGATAGCTATGGAAAAAGGCATAGAAAAAGGCATAGAAAAAGGCAGAGAACTTGAACGTATGAGTTTCGCAAAAAAGTTGATCGGTCAACTTGATGATCAGCATATCGGAGAGCTGCTTGGCCTGACGCCGCAGGAAGTTGCCAGACTGCACTGACCTTTTCATCCGGCTTGAAATCCGGGCTGCATGGATGGAAAGTGCGTAACCTCAATCACAGATTTGTCCTATCACAAGGCTTGATGTCAAACAGACAGTTGACCGGAGAAATTCGGGTAAACCTGCTAATGCATATTCTGGAGAGCGGTTTATGAATAAACTATCTGAAGTCACTATGAAGGCTGAACACAGGATTATTTTAGCTTGCAAAGAATATCTTGCGAGGGATCAGCTAGGTCGCGCTGTGTATGCGCTGCTGACGGGCAAGACAGTGGATGATGATACTATCATTGCACAGAGTATAAAACAGATGAGTGCGGAAAAAGCACTAAATATGGTCTCTGAGCTGTATGCCATCGTTACGACAAATCAGGCTGAGTTTCCGGCAAGTTCTGAAGCTGCGATTGCAGGTTTAATGCAATGTATAGAATACGATGGTGTCTTGCTGATTGCATCCGGAGCTTCCGCATCAGGTAAAGATCAAATTATACTGAACTGCAAAGAATATTTAGACAGAATCGGTATTTCGACCGATATTATTCATAAATACTCAACGCGTTCTAAGCGACCTGGTGAGATTGCAATCCATGAAAGCAATCAGGTACAGGGCGTTAATCTGGACAAAACAGCTTACTATACATTTGGTGCAACAGCATTTGAAAAAAACAGTGACATCTTTTTCAAGTATGAAAAATATCAGCATCAATATGCTTTTTCCAAAAACTCATTGCGTAATGGAAAAGATATTGACGTACAGTTTCTGATATTTGGTGATATTTCAAAATTCAGTCAGTTTATACGTGGAATCAGAAAGTATACCAATAGAAAGATTATTTCATTCTACTTGTCAGCTGAAGAAGAAACATTATACCAACGGCAGATCGCCAGAGACTTTCTGACACCGAGAGAAAGAGAAATTCGCATTCGGGAAATGAAAAAAGATGTTAGTTTATTAACAAACCCAAGCTTACTGGAGATGTATGATCTGGAATTAAAAAACGGTCGCTACCAGGCACTGGGACATAATGAAGATATTGTTGTGCATGAAGTCCTGAAATATGTCAGAAACCCACTGGCACAGCAGCACCTGGATATATTAAGGAAAAAAAATCATGTCAATGATTCAGCAGGATGACCTGATACAAAGTATCGCGGATGCGTTGCAGTTTATTTCGTATTATCATCCGGTGGATTATATTCAGGCTGTGGGCCGGGCATATGCACGGGAACAATCACCTGCAGCAAAGGATGCACTCGCGCAGATCCTGACTAATTCGCGGATGTGCGCCGAAGGGCTGCGTCCAATCTGTCAGGATACCGGCGTCGTTGTGGTATTTCTGAAGATCGGGATGCAGGTGCGGTTTGGCGGAGATATGGCGCTGAATGATATGGTGAACGCAGGCGTGCGCCTTGCCTACCAGCATCCGGATAACCCACTGCGGGCATCCATGGTAAGTCCGCCGATTGGCCAGCGGGTGAATACGCAAGATAACACCCCGGCGATTATCTATCACGAGCTGGTACCAGGTGAGACAGTCGAGATTGCACTGGCCGCGAAGGGTGGTGGATCAGAAAACAAATCCAGATTTGCCGTGCTGAACCCGAGCGATAGCCTGGCCGACTGGGTGGAAGCAACCCTGCCCGGCATGGGGGCCGGCTGGTGTCCACCGGGTGTGCTGGGCATCGGGATCGGAGGCACTGCAGAAAAGGCCATGTTGCTGGCGAAAGAGTCCCTGATGTCGCCGATCGACATTCAGGACATCCAGGCCCGTGGGCCACAGGATGAACTGGAGGCACTGCGCCTGGAGATCTTTGACCGGGTGAATGCACTCGGCATCGGGGCACAGGGACTGGGTGGCCTGACCACAGTGGTAGATGTGAAGATCAATACCTATCCGACCCATGCCGCATCTCTGCCAGTTGCCATGATTCCGAATTGCGCTGCGACGCGTCATGTCGAATTCAGCCTGGATGGCTCCGGTCCGGCTCAGTTTACACCGCCCAGTCTGGATGACTGGCCACCAGTCACCTGGCAGGCAAGCG
>JAHDBG010000007.1 GCA_020630515.1 Gammaproteobacteria bacterium | reverse complement strand
TGGTCGCGTATCTGGTAGGCACAACCGATACCGAAGGACTGCGCCAGCAGCTGGCGCAGCAACTGCCGGATTATATGATTCCCGCCGCCTTCGTCTCGTTAGCAACCTTGCCACTGACGCCGAACGGCAAACTGGATCGGCGCGCCTTACCAGCGCCAGATTATGCCGACGCGCAGGCCGCCTTTGTCGCACCCCGGAATATCACCGAAGCGACCCTGAGCGAGATCTTCACACAAGTCTTACGCCTGGAAAGAACCGGAATCCACGATAACTTTTTCCGGCTCGGCGGTGATTCCATCCTCAGCATCCAGCTGGTCAGTCGGGCAGCACAAGCGGGTCTCTTCCTGAGCGTCAAACAAGTCTTTCAACATCCGACCATCGCGCAACTGGCGACAGTCGCCGGGACAGAACAGACCGTCTCTGCTGCCCAATCAATCCAGACCGGCCCGGTACCTCTGTTACCGATTCAACGCTGGTTTCTGAACTCAGACCAACCAGACTGGCACCACTTCAACCAGTCCTTTTTGTTTATCATCAAACAGTCTGTAGATCTGACTCTTATTGAGCAGGCTATTCGGGCCGTCTTACAACACCATGATGCGCTACGCCTGCAATATCAACAGGATGCCAGCGGCGGCTGGCAACAGACTTATCTTGCTGCGCAAGACCGGGTTCTCCTTGAGGTCGTTGACCTGCGCCAGTTCAGCACAGCAGAACAAGCCGCTGCCATAGACCAGCATGGCGCACATTATCAGGCAAGCCTCAATCCGGGCAGCGGCGATCTCGTGCGCTTTGTTTATTTCCGCTGCGGCAGTGCACCAGAAGATGCTGCGGATCGTCTGCTGATGGTGATCCATCACCTGGCGGTAGACGGCGTGTCATGGCGGATCCTGCTGGAGGACCTGAACAACCTGTTGAGCGGCGGTCAACTGCCCGCCAGAACGCACAGTTATCGTGACTGGGCCGAGGCATTACAGGCCGCGACGCAGGCCGGCCGGTTTGATGAGCATATCCCCGACTGGTGCAACCAGACTGCACGGCCCCTGCAGACACTCACGGCAGAATTGCCCGAGGCATTAAATACCATCGGCAACAGTCATCAGATACAACTGACCCTGACTGCGCAGCAAACAGAACATCTGTTGCGCACCCTGCCGGAAACACACCAGATGACGCTGGATGCAGTGTTATTAACTGCCCTGACGGAAACGCTGCTCAGTCAGTCTGAGACGGCCATCTGTGTCAGGTTTGAGAGCCATGGTCGCCAGGAATTGTTCGATACCATCAGCCTGAATCGTACCATCGGCTGGTTTACTTCAGCATATCCGCTGCGGATTCCGCGTTTTACCGGTCGTGCCGTGCAACGCATCCGCTATACCCTGAACTGTGTCCGCCACGTGACCGACGGCGGCATCAGTTTCGGGGCCCTGCGTGACTGGCACCCCGATCAGTCCGTCCGCGCACAACTGGCTGACCTGCCCGAGGCCCCGGTGGTATATAACTATCTCGGCCAGATGGATAGCCTGGATAATGCCCATTTCGGCCTGGCACCGGAATCAGCCGGCACACCGCTGGCACCCACCTACCGACGTGATGCTGCCCTGGAAAGCAATGCACTGGTGATCGCTGATCAGCTGCATATTCACTGGACAGTCACACCGCAACTGAGTCTGGCCACAGCACAGACTCTGCTGGAGACATTCAGTCAGACGCTGGACACCCTGATCACCGAGGCAGTGCAGGATACGCAACCGGTTCCGATTCCAACAGATTTTGTCGATGCCTCAATCTCACCGGAGCAACTGGCATCACTTCTGTCAGGCCAGACCCAGCCGGATACCCTGTATCAGCTCGCACCGATGCAGGCCGGGATGGTGTTCCACAGCCAACTGGCACCTGACAGCGGCGCCTATATTGAACACAGCCTGTTCCACCTGGAAGAAGCCACCTTTGATACCGCACGCTTCATTCAGTCTGTGCAACACATCACTGACCGGCATGACAACCTGCGGGCCAGCTTCCACACACCACCCGACGGCGAGCCGGTGCAGATCATCTGGCCACAGGCCATCCTGCCAGTTACCTCTCTCGACTGGCAGGAGCAACCGGAAGAGCATTATCCAGCCGACCTGGCCCGGCTGACTGAGACCGACCGCCAGACGGATTTTGACCTGTCACAGGCCCCCTTGCTGCGCCTGACCCTGATCCGGCGCAGCCAGCACCGGCATGATGTGCTGCTGACCTTCCACCACCTGCTGCTGGATCGCTGGTCACTGGATGTGTTCTGGTCAGAAGTGTGGCAGGCGTATGCCGGATTGCCGCTACCCCGGGCCGTGCCTTATCAGGCATACATCCATTATGTGCGTCAGCAACCGGATGAACCGGCCTTCTGGCGCGACTATCTGGCCGGTTTCAGCACCCCTACGCCATTGCCTGCTGCCAGTCAGTCGGCCAGGCCCGCAACCAGCCAGTCTGCCAGCCTGACCCGCACTTTCTCCCCTGCAACAACCTGTCAGCTCACAGACTTTGCCCGCCACCAGGGCATCACCCCGAATGCCCTGTTTCAGGCCTCCTGGTCGGTGTTACTGGCGCGCTATGTGAACGCAACGGATGTGGTGTTCGGCATGGTCACCTCCGGGCGCACCGCACCGATCGAAGGGATTGAGACAATCACCGGCCTGCTGATCAATACGCTGCCGTTCCGCGTCCGGTTGTCTGCAGAGCTGACCGGCACAGACTTGCTGCAACAGGTGGCACACACACAACTGGAGCTACAGCAACGCGAACATACCGCGTTAGTGGAGGTACAACAGCAGAGCGATATCCCTGCCGGGGAAAAGTTGTTTAACAGCTTATTGCTGTTTCAGAACACCCCGCAACCTGTTTACGATCTGGCTGACACGTGTCATTCTGCGCGCAGCGAAGCGCAGTCGCAGAATCTATCCAGTCTGACCTTGAGCCATGGATTCCGCGACTTCGCGCGGAATGACGCACAACAAGTATGTAGTACAGGTACGCAGATCGTAAACAGGTTGTTACGTGTCGGTCAGGTACAGCTGGGGGGTACCGGCTATCCGCTGGTTGCCCTGGTGGCACCAGGCGAATCAATGGTATTGATGGTCAGCTATGCTACCGCTCAGTACGAGGCAGAAACGATCTCCCGGCTGTTGGCGCACTGGCAGCAACTCGTACTGAATATAGTCTCCCGACCGGATCAGCCGGTGCTGCAGCTACCCCTGCTGACACCAGCGGAATATCACCAGATCGTACATGCATGGAATGACACTGCCGTAGAACTGACTGAACCAGATACCATCCATGCGTTGTTTGCGCAACAAGTGGCACAGACGCCGGATGCGATTGCGCTGATATACCGGGATGAGCAGCTGACTTATACCGAGCTGAACAACCAGGCAAACCAGCTGGCCCATTATTTATGTGCCGCCGGGGTGACTCTGGAAACACCAGTGGGTATCTGTCTGCAGCGTCACCCGGATCTGATCGTTGCGATCTTAGCTGTGATAAAAGCAGGCGGGGCCTATGTCCCACTGGATCCGGCCTATCCGGCACAACGTCTGCAGTTTATGGTGCGTGACACCGGACTGAGGTTGATTCTGTCCGAAACAGAACTGTTGCACCAGCTCAGTGTTGAGGTACAACAGGTTGATATTAAACAACTGGCGCTGGCACCTTATCCGGCAACCTGTCCTGCAGTACCGGTAACCACAGATCATCTGTTGTATATCATGTATACCTCAGGTTCCACCGGACAACCCAAGGGGATTGAGATTCTGCACCGGAATGTGCATCGTCTGGTAAAACAGACTGACTTTGCTCAGCTGGATGCGAGTCAGACCTTTCTGCAACTGGCCTCGCCGGCATTCGATGCCGCCACCTTAGAAATCTGGGGCAGCCTGTGTAACGGGGCCAGGCTGGTACTGTATCCGGATGAATCTGTTGATTTATATCATGTCAGCGAACTAATCCGTACACATCAGATCACGATTTTGTGGCTGACCGCCGGATTATTTCACCAGATGGTGGATGATCACCTGGAAGGCTTGCAGGGGATACAACAATTGCTGGCCGGTGGCGATGTCCTGTCAGCAAGACATATTGAACGGTTATTGGCCTCTGACCTGCAGGATATCACGCTGATCAATGGTTACGGACCGACCGAAAATACCACCTTTACTACCACTTATCGCCTCTCCGGCAAGACCTCCCTGGCAGACAATGTACCGATCGGCACACCCATTCAGAATACGCAGGTCTATCTGTTAGATCGCCGGTTACAACCGGTGCCAGTGGGTGTGACCGGCGAGCTGTATGCCGGCGGTGCAGGCGTGGCGCGCGGCTACCTGAACCAACCCGAACTGACTGCAGAACGCTTTATTGACCATCCTGAATTCGGACGTCTGTATCAAACCGGCGATCTGTGTCGCTGGCTGCCGGACGGCAATATCACATATCTGGGCCGTACCGACTTCCAGGTCAAGATCCGTGGCTTCCGGATTGAGCCAGGCGACATTGAGCAGGCCCTGCTGGCGCAGGCTGATGTGCGCGAAGCGGTGGTGCTGGCACGCGAGGATCAGCCAGGCGACAAGCAACTGGTTGCGTATCTGGTGGGTACCGCTGATCCTGCCACGCTGCGCCAGCAACTGGCGCAGCAACTGCCGGATTATATGATTCCTGCTGCCTTTGTCTCGTTAGAGGCTTTGCCACTGACCCCGAACGGGAAGCTGGATCGGCGCGCCTTACCGGCACCAGTGCAACAACGTCATATTGCTGCGCAGCCGGATCGGCCGCGTACCCTGTTGGAACAACAACTGGTACAGATCTGGCAGGAAACCTTAGACGTGTACCCGATCGGCATTCATGATAATTTCTTCGAGGTGGGCGGACACTCTCTGTCGGCGATTAAATTATCCGCTAGGCTGCACAGTGTGTTTGATCATCACATGCCATTACGCACCTTATTTACCAGCCCGACCATTGCAAAGCTGGCAGATGAATTACAGACAGCGATACCGGCCACACCTTATTCTTCGGTTGTTCCCCTGCAACCCTGTGGTCAGCGGCCCGCTTTGTATTGCGTTCCCGGAGCCGGTGGTCATGTCTTATATTTTCATGCACTGGCGCAGGCACTGGGACAGACCCAACCGTGCTACGGGCTGGAACTGGCCGGACTGGATGGTACAACCTCACCCTGTACCAGCATAGAAGAAGCCGCAGCCTGGCAGATAGCACATCTGTTGCAACATCAACCCACCGGCCCGTATTATCTGGCCGGACATTCGTATGGTGGCTTTGTCGCATTTGAAATGGCTCAGCAATTGCACAGATCCGGTGCTCAGATCGCCGGCATCCTGCTGCTGGATTCACTCGCACCCACCGGAAGGCTACCAGCAGGGATCATCACAGATGAAGTTGAGAAGATTCTGGAATATGAACAACTCTTCCTGGAAGAATCCGGCTTGAGCCCGACCTTAACGGCACAACAACTGACACCACTGAGTACAGAAGAACGTCTGATGTTATTCAGACAAACTATGAAAACACTGGGAGTCCTACCGCCGGATACCTCCTTAACACAGATACAGACCCTGTTTAAGGTACAGGCGGCCTCAGAACAGGCCATGGATTATCTGCCGACTGACTTGCATCCGTTACCAATCCATCTTTTTGTCGCGGCAGATCAGGCACGAAGCACAGAACACACCCGGCAAATGACAGACGGCTGGTCGCATTATGGTAAGGTGACTGTACATGAAGTACCCGGCACCCATACCACCATGCTGTATCAGCCTCAGGTGACTGTCCTGGCCCGGAAGATGACAGACTGCTTACAGACACTTCATTCACATTGAGAGACCATACCCCGGTGAACACCCGACTGCATGACGCCCGACAAGCCCGCAACGACGCTACCTGCATCCATACTGAGACCGTCGTCACACAAGCCCTGGATCAGATGGCTGCACAGATCAGCACTGATCTGAGCGACAAAAACCCCTTACTGCTCGGCGTGATGCACGGTGGCCTGTTACCACTCAGTTATCTGCTGCAACGTCTGACCTTTCCGCTGACAATAGATTATGTGCATGCCACGCGTTATCGTGAAGACCTGAGTGGCCGGGAACTGATCTGGCAACGCACACCAAATCAGTCGCTGACAGATCGGCACGTGCTGCTTGTGGATGATATCCTGGACGAAGGGCATACCCTGGCAGGACTGTTGCAGTATTGCCAGACACAACAACCGGCCAGCCTGAAGACTGCCGTGCTGGTACACAAACAACACAACCGGGGTGTCAGTCCGCAGCTGGATTATTATGGCCTGACGGTACCCGATCAGTATGTGTTCGGCTGCGGTATGGATTACCGGGGATACTGGCGCAACATACCGGCCATTTATGCCATCCGCTCAGCTACAGCGCAATCCGGGCTCCGCTGAAACCAGGCAACTATGGAACGCTTTTTTAACAATGCCGGGCCATCCGTTGCCGCCGATCATTATCTGTGCGTTAGTCGGCGATACCCTGATCTCATTATTACGCCAGATTCGCGCTGGCTATACCCAACGTCCGCAGGCATTTCCGACCGCTGTCATCCTGTGCAATGTACGCGATGTGCGGGATTACCGGAACCAACTTGGCCTGTATATCCACACAAACATAGGGCGATCAGCCCACCATACACTGCAACATCAGACTTTAATCAACTTTCCGGGCAAGCCTTTATCTCTTCCACCTCTGTCCGGGTTAACTCTGTCATTTGAGCAATAACTTGTACATCAAGCACATCAGCAGCGAGTAAATTCCTGGCTATTTCAATATTTCGCTCTTTTTTACCTTCTGCCCTACCCTCCGCTCTGCCTTCCTGCCTGCCTTTTTCTATACCTTCTTTCATGCCTTCTTTCATGCCGATAGTGTAGGATGACTCGACCATACTAGCCTGATAGTGCAGATCATCCTGGTATCTTTCGTAGGCCAGGCGTTCTTTCTCCGGCAATTTCAGAATATCAAGTTCCTGCTTCGCTTTTTTCAGACCTTTCGCCTTAAAATCACCTTTGATTTCTTCATTTTTCAGAAAATATATCCATTCATCTAATGTATCTTTAGCTATATCATTAAAACTATTTACTTTGATCAGATAGTATTCCGGGAATACCTCATATACTCTGCGCTTACTATACAGCGACTTCTGTTCTTTCGATAATCCTAATATATCCTGATAATGCACACCTTGAAAGTTTGTCGTTCCAAAATAAACATAGTCTTTGCCATGACCTAAATCAAAATAGAGAATATTAACCGAAATTACCTTAACAACTTTTGCATAAGAATCATTCTTATCAAGATGTTCAACGATAACTTTTGATGTCCCAAACAATATTCTCTGCAGATAGTCATATTCACTCTGATATTGTACTTCAATGATGATGATTTCATCTTTTTGGTTTTTAACCTTCAGATCAACCTGGTTAGATTTATCCTGGCTGCTATCTTTGTTACTACCACTTTCCAAAATTTCAAGAACCTGAATATCATCTTTCAGCAGCTCACTCAGAAACCCTTCCAGAATTTCAAAGTTCGCTTTACTTCTGAGCAATTTCTTCATTGCCCAGTCAAAACTGATCAATTTTCGTGGCATCGCTTTTTCCTCCACATCATCGTACTAAAATTGGTGGGGTCAGGTGGCTATAACAGATAGCATTACTGCGCGCAGCGAAGCTG
This sequence comes from Gammaproteobacteria bacterium, assembly GCA_020630515.1. Classification (GTDB taxonomy): domain Bacteria; phylum Pseudomonadota; class Gammaproteobacteria; order Chromatiales; family Chromatiaceae; genus JAHDBG01. The sequence goes on along the minus strand of JAHDBG010000007.1, from coordinate 25,613 downwards.
CAGTCGCAGAATCTCTTTTTCCAGTACTGAAATTGCTGTTCTGGTGGGATCAATGACAGTCAGATTGCTATGCCCCCTCCCGATCAGACCTATGAACAAAATGACAGAACCAAACTGTTCAGCCAACAATGCTTTGTAAGCCAATGCAATTGGCTTTTCACGATAAAAATGTGACAGACAAACCTGCCCTTTTGCGGTAAGCTCCTTTGCTGAAGCGATCTTTGCAATAATGTGCGATTGCCTGCCGGTGTTTTAATTAATATATTTTCAATATACTGATATAACAACAGAACGCAATTGCATTATCATTTTCCGGGACAGAGCCTTCTTCATCGTGTAGAATGATGATTCCATGTATTATTAATAATACGCACACACGATTTTTTTACAGAATGCATATATCTGTCCTGATCAGATAATATCAAACAACCCCCTGATCACCAGAGCCTCGATCCCATCCGCCAAACGTTGTGCGCTGGCCTTCGCCTGTACACTCAGCCTGATCGCTTCCAACTCAACCAACACCTCCATTTTTGCGACCAGTTTTTTATATCCCTTGACGGTTAAATCACCCTCTGCCAGCATCACTGTCCAGCGTTCCAGGTTTTCTGCCTGCAAGCGAACAAAGTCAGAACTATCCTGCTTTGCGGTACGAATCAGGTTTTTCAGTTCGGTCCTGGCAAGCAGGTGACTACTATCCTGCAAACTGTCGATGAATTGATCAAACGCGCTCATGCTTCAGACTCCTGCAGTCAGAGGTTAATCCGGATTTTTGCTGTTTTCAGTTGCGATCAGAGTATCAAAGGCCTGGCCCTGTGCGCTGGCAACTTCCTGAAAGTAGTGTTTTCCCAACGCGCCCGGACCATTTTCCTGGTAATCGCGCACATCCTGCCGGAACTGTTGCATAATCCGATCGAATTGTCTTACTGTATCGTGGTTGATAATGGTTAAATTTTGACTGCCGCTGATTTGACGACCAGTGGAGCAATATCAGGGAATCAGCTGATGACTCACCAGTTATGATGTGGCACTGACAGTTCAAATATAACCACTACCCGTATCACAAACATGGATTGGGGCGGAGGCATATGTTACTCCAGCATTATGGTATAAAGATTATGAGGGATTATGCCAGAAATAAATACATTTCAAGAACTTATCTTTTCCTTACAGCGTTACTGGGCAACACAGGGCTGCGTGGTGGTACAACCGTATGATCAGCCAATGGGGGCCGGTACCTTTCACAGTGCAACCTTTTTACGTGCTATCGGGCCGGAGCCCTGGCGCAGTGCATATGTGCAGCCATCACGCCGACCGACTGATGGACGTTATGGCAAAAATCCGAACCGGCTACAACATTATTACCAGTTTCAGGTGATTCTGAAGCCATCGCCAACGGATATTCAGCAGCTCTATCTGGATTCTCTCGCCATGCTCGGCATAGATGGCCTGACGCAGGATATCCGGTTTGTCGAGGATAACTGGGAATCACCGACGCTGGGGGCCTGGGGGCTGGGCTGGGAGGTCTGGCTGAATGGGATGGAAGTCACTCAGTTCACCTATTTTCAGCAGATCGGCGGGCTGGCATGTCAACCAGTCAGCGGCGAGATCACCTATGGCCTGGAACGCATCGCAATGTATCTGCAGGGCGTGGACTCGGTGTATGACCTAGTCTGGACCCGGTCTGATCAGGGTGTGATCACGTATGGTGATGTGTTCCGGCAGAATGAAGTCGAACAGTCCACCTACAACTTTACACTGGCAGATGTCGCCGTGCTGCAGCAACAGTTTGCGCAGTGTGAGACAGCTGCGCAGGCGTTGGTCGCGGCAGATCTGCCACTCCCGGCATATGAACAGGTCCTGCAGGCCTCGCATGTGTTTAATCTGCTGGATGCGCGCCATGCTGTGTCTGTAACCGAGCGACAGCGCTATATCCTGCGGGTGCGTGCCCTGGCACGTGCAGTGGCACAGGCCTATTATGCAACGCGTGAGCGTCTGCAGTTTCCGTTACTGGCACAGACCGGAGCCGGACATGACTGAACAGGCCGATCTGTTATTTGAGCTGGGGACCGAAGAACTGCCGCCTATGGCACTGTCCCGGTTGTCTGCGGCGCTGGTCGAACAGCTGGCAGCAGAACTGACGGCTGCCGGGATTGCGCATGGTGAACTGGCACCGTATGCGACACCTCGGCGTCTGGCGGTACTGGTGCGTGACGTGGCCCACTATCAGCCAGAGCACCGTCAGCTCAGACGTGGCCCAACCTGGTCAGCAGCCTATGATACTGCCGGCAGCCCGACCCGGGCTGCACTCGGGTTTGCGCGTTCCTGTGGTATTACCGTCGATCAGCTGGGTATGCTGGAGACACCGAAAGGTCGCTGGTTGCAGTATGAGCAGGTACAACCAGGCCAGGCAACGGCTGATCTGTTGCCACAGATGATCAACCAGATATTGCACCGTCTGCCGATTCCGAAACGGATGCGCTGGGGTATGGGCGAAGACAGCTTTGTCCGACCGGTACACTGGCTGGTGTTGTTGCATGGTCAGTCGGTGGTTGACTGCACCCTGTTCGGTGTACGTGCCGGACGCGAGACACGCGGTCACCGGTTTCATCATCCACAGCCAATCCGGCTGCCGGATCCGGCAAGTTATGCGTCCGTCCTGGAGACACAGGGATGGGTGGTCGCTGATCTTGCGGTGCGACGGGAGCGCATTCAGACGCAAGTGACGGCGGCTGCGGCTGAGCTGGGGCTGGTGGCCGGATCAGATGAGGAACTGCTGGATGAGATTACGGCACTGAATGAATGGCCAATCGCGATGATCGGCCGCTTTCCGGCAAATTATCTGGCACTGCCAACCGAAGTGCTGGTGACCAGCATGCAGCAGCATCAGAAGTTTGTACCCGTATTTGATGCGCAGGGTGATCTGCAGCCGTATTTTATTGCGGTGGCCAATATTGCCAGCCGTGACCCGGCGCAGGTTCGGGCTGGTTACGAACGCGTGATGCGGCCACGTCTGGCCGATGCACAGTTTTTCTGGCAGCAGGATGGAACACAACGGCTGGCAGATCATCAGGCAACGTTGCAACAGGTGGTGTTTCAGGAACAGTTGGGGACGCTTGCAGATAAAACCATGCGTGTCACTCAGCTGGCGCGACAGATTGCCACCGCGATTGACGGTGATGTGGCTCTGGCGGAGCGGGCGGCGCACCTGAGTCGTTGCGATCTGATGTTACAGATGGTGCAGGAATTTCCCAGCCTGCAGGGTGTGATCGGACGTTATCAGGCGCAGCGGGATGGTGAGTCGGCAGACCTGACACAGGCACTGGCAGAATTTTATCTGCCGCGTTTTGCGGGCGATACATTGCCACAAAGCCAGGCTGGCATCGCAATTGCGCTGGCCGATCGTCTGGATACGCTGGTCGGCATCTTCGGCATCGGTCAGGCACCGACCGGCGATAAGGATCCGTTTGCCCTGCGTCGCGCAGCCCTGGGGGTATTGCGCATCCTGCGTGAGCGACAGCTGCCTGTGTCTTACACTGAGCTGATCCGCTCTGCTGAAACACAGCTGGCGGGGCGCCTGACAGAACCTGATGTGGCAGACCAGGTTGCGGCGTTTATGCTGCAGCGATTGATCGGGCTGTATCAGGAGATCGGGGTGAGTAAGCCAATCGTGCAGGCAGTGGCCGCAGTCCGACCAGCGACCCTGGCCGATTTTGAACAGCGGGTACAGGCAATCCGGAGGTTTGCGCAAACCCCGGAGGCAGTCGCACTGGCAGCCGTGCACAAACGCATTACCCAAGTGCTGAAAAAGGCCGGCATCACCACGCTGCCACCCATTCAGGTGCAGCATTTCGCTGCACCGGCAGAACACCAGTTATCTGCACAGTTGCAACACACAGCGCAGACACTGCGCCCTCTGACCGGTGATTATCATGCCATGCTGTCTGTACTGGCACAATTGCATCCACCGGTAGATACCTTTTTTGCCGAGGTGATGGTGATGACCGAAGAGCCTGTGTTGCGCCAAAACCGGCTGGCCTTATTGCACCAGGCTGCGCAATTGTTGTTACAGGTCGCGGATTTATCTGTGCTGTCCGCCCTGGTCCGGGAGACCTGATGTCCGTATCATCTAATGTGGATGCGCAGGAAATCAAAAAATTTGCGCAACTGGCCAGTCGCTGGTGGGATCCGACCAGTGAATTCAAACCATTACATCAGATCAATCCGTTGCGCCTGGGCTTTATTCAAGCTCAGGTGTCATTAGCAGGTAAGCAGGTGCTGGATGTAGGATGTGGTGGCGGATTGCTGTGCGAGGCGATGGCGGCGGCTGGTGCACAGGTGACCGGTATTGACGTGGCAGAGGCCTCGCTCGGCGTCGCGCGGCTGCATTTATCAGAGAGTGATCTGACGGTGGATTATCAGCAAACGACGGCGGAACAACTGGCTGCGGTACAACCAGCATCCTTTGATATCGTGACCTGCCTGGAAATGTTAGAACATGTACCAGATCCATGCGCCATTGTGCAAGCCTGCCACGATCTGGTCCGCCCAGGTGGGCTGGTGTTTTTTTCCACGCTGAACCGTAACCTGAAGTCGTATTTGTTTGCGATTATCGGTGCGGAATATGTGCTCAGTCTGTTACCGAAAGGCACACATGACTACCAGCAGTTTATCCGTCCGTCCGAGCTGGCGCGCTGGGGCCGGACTGCCGGACTGCAGCAGATGCAGCAAAGCGGATTGTGTTACAACCCGTTCACTCGTCGCTATCATCTGGATGCGCAGGATATGGATGTGAATTATCTGCTGGTGATGCAACGTGAAGACAGGGGCTGACACCTCATATCATGATACTATACCTCTGAATTCTGAGAATTATGTTATGTTATGACTCGAGTATTTACTCATCTGTTTCAGGAGATACACCACTATGCGTGCCTTTGAGAATGCAAAGTGTTTTTTTAATGCGTGTGAGGAACCTGCGGGCTGGGCTAAGTGCGCACCTTACGTTGCAGAAGGTGCAACATTTCGTGCACAAAGCGAACCTCTGGTCGAAATCACCACAGTGCAAGACTATTGCGAATGGATGGCGGCGTTCGGTCGGAATACGGTACCCGGCGCACATTACGTGTTGCATGCCTCAGCGTATGATGAGACTAGGCGCACTGCACTGTTTTTTGCGACTTACCACTGTACTCACACTGGCGAAGGCGGACCTGTGCCAGCCACACAAAAAAGCACACAATCCGATTATGTGTACGTCCTGACGATGGATGCTGATGACAAGATCGTAGACATGGTGAAGGTCTGGAATGCGCCTTGGGCAATGAAAGAACTGGGCTGGATGTAACACTCTGGTTCTACCGGGTGCCCGAAAGCGCGGTGTACGAGCGTACATGAGCTCTTTTCAACGAAGTATTTGCGAGCACAGCAGTGTTCAAGGTGCCCTACTGTTTTTCACTTCAGGAGTCTATTGTTATGAATCCCCTTAAATCACCCTGGTTAACGACGCTGGCAGGCGTGTTACTCGCTGTCGTGATCAGCCTCATCTTCGGACAAACCGGTACAGGTCTCAGTCTGATGGTCTGGCTGCATGTGATCTTCGGCATTATGTGGATCGGTCTGCTGTATTACTTTAACTTTGTGCAGGTTCCCGGCGTTGCAGAAGCCCTGCAGGATAAAGACCCGGGACCAGCAGCAATCAATAAGTATATTGCACCGAAGGCACTATGGTTCTTCCGCTGGTCTGCGTTACTTACCTGGCTCACAGGCGCCAGCGCACTGGCACATCTGGGTGGCGGTATGCAGGGTGTCTGGAGTGCCTTTCTGTTTCAGGATGGCATGGCGCTGATCGGCATTGGTGCCTGGCTGGGTACGATCATGTTATTCAACGTCTGGGGCCTCATCTGGCCAAACCAGAAGAAGATTCTCGGCATCGTGCCCGCAACTGCGGAAGAAATCGCCAAGGCCAAGATGGTGGCACTGTATGCCTCGCGCACCAATACATTGTTATCCATACCTATGCTACTAAGTATGGTAGGCTACGGTCACGGCGGTCTGCTACCGTTCTGAGTTGCCAACGCCTCTCTCCATACAAAAAAAGCCAGTGAGGGGTTCCCCCTCACTGGCTTTTTTTGTGCCTTTATTTGATCACAGATGCTGCATTGGATCAAAAATGAAGATGTGCTCACGGAAACGGGGGGCAGCGCGCAGGGTCTCTGATTTCGGCATTGGTAACGGATCCGCCTTCCAGACCGCAGCTTCGACCGACTGATCAAAGATGTGCTGTCCGCTGGATTCGCTGATTACCACACTTAATACAGAACCCGTAGACCCCAGGCGGACCTGCACGCGACACGTCAGACCGGTCATGCCGGGTGGACGCAGCCAGTAACGCGCAACCTTCTGTTGTATCAGCTGACTGATACGCACCACTTCAGCCCGTTGCTGTACAGCAGCATATTGTGCCTGCAGTGCCCGTTCCCGCTCTGCTGTTTCGCGCTGCCGCGCGGCTTCTGCACGCTGTCTGGCTTCTTCTTCGGCCCGCTGACGAGCTTGTTCTGCGACACGTTGTGCCGCAGCTTCTGCCTGACGCTGTGCTTCTTCCGCTCGTTGCCGGGCTGCCGCTTCAGCGCGTTGTTTTGCTGCTGCCTTAGCCTGTCTTTTTTTTTGCTCGGCCAGTTGGCGGGCCGCTGCACGACGCTGTGCTGCCGCCTGTGCCTGTTGCGCTGCGACCGCCTGTTGCGCCACGATACGCCGCTGTCTTGCCTGTTCAGCACGACGCTGCACCTCTGCCTCCTCGCGCTGCTGCTGCCTGGCAAGGCGGGCAGCACGTTCCACCCAGAGCTGCAGCTGCTGCTCTGACACCATATCGGCCTGCAATACCGCCTGCTCTCCCGATACAGGAATCTGCCAGGAGATATAGCCTGACAACCAGATCGCCAGCAAACTATGCAACCCGATTGCCAGACCAGCACTTGTCAGAAAAGATGCACGCACCCTGCTCAAACCCATGCGGGTCTGGCATGAACATCTGCTCCGGGCAGATCTTTCAACGCCGTATTTGTAAGCGGAAATACAGCATTCTCGTTATGCTGCTTCAATTCTGCGTTGATGCTCGGCCTCAGGAACACTTTCTGACGCCGATTCTTCTGTTGACACCTGCAAACGCAAGGCTTCCTGGTGTTTGATTAAGGGCCACAACACATTTCCCAGGCCCGCAAAACATCCCAGATACCAGACCGCCAGACTGGTAAGTACGCCAAAATGTAACAGATACACACCGGAAATAACAAAGATCCCCGGCACAAAGCTGATGAACATATTCTTCCGCATAGTCTGTTCAAAATCATCTGCCAGGCAAAAGAGTCTGGGAATTTGCTGTAAGGTGCCATCCATCATCACTACCTGTGCAGTATCGGTCGCTGCACTTGACGCACCACGCAGTGATAAAGACACCTGCGACGTCTTCAGCGCAATGGTATCGTTAATGCCATCACCCACAAAACATACAAAGCGCCCCTGTTCTTTCAGCTGACTGACATAATCCGCTTTATTTTCAGGCAGGACATCTGCAAAATAATGTGTAATGCCCAGTGACTGCGCCAGACGCCGGGTCGGCCCGACATGATCACCTGAAATGATGTACAGTTCAATATCACGCTGCCGTAAGAACTCAATTACTTCCTCTGCTTCCGGACGGATCGTTGGTTGCAGTACAACGACACCGGCCAGTGCCTGATTGACCGCGACATAGATCAACGTATTACCCTGCGTATCCGCTTCTTCCTGTAACACCCGGAGTGTATCCGGAAGCACGACCGATTCCTGTTGCAGAAAACGCGCACTCCCCACCTGAATTATGTCATCACCACACTGTACCTGAATACCATACCCCAGATTATAGCTAGCCTCATCCGGTGTCGGCAGAACTAACTGTTCAGCCGCCGCCTTCTCCAGAATGGCCTTCGCCACCGGATGCGGTTGCCGGTATTCTGCAATAGCGGCGTAACGCAACACATCCGCAGCACTATAATCACCGTATGGCTGAATATGAGTGACGGTCGGCTGCTCCAGAGTTAACGTACCTGTTTTATCAAATACGACTGTATCCACGCTACGTAACAGTTCAAACACCCTGCCGTCTTTAACCAGAATATTTTGCCTGGACAAAATCTGGAGATAATTCATCAAGGTCAGTGTACCCAACGGCGCCATCAGACCACCCAGACCAGACATCACCACAGCAAGTGCTGCATCAGCCCCCAGAAGCGGGTAGGTCACAGCACTCAACCCCATTGTAACCGGTAAAAAGCGATCTGCAATCCGGCGCCCGCGCGTGGTCAGTTTTTCTTTATAGTTTTCTGTTTGATTCAGTACCTCTCCGATCTTTGCCGCCAGTGTCGCATCACCCGTTTTCTGCATGGTGACCACTAAGTGCCCGGATAATAACGAAGTTGACGCAAACACTTCTTCACCAGGTTTTTTTTCTGCCGGTTGACTCTCACCAGTCAGAACATGCTGATCAACCTGGCCGACACCATCCCCGATAATACCATCAATCGGAATGACTTCGCCCGGACAGACAATGACCTGATCGCCGACCTGCAGCTCCTGAAACGGAATCTGCGTTTCAACACCATCTGCCAGCACCCAGACCTTTTCCGGTCGGTCCCCAAATACATTGACTAACTGATGATGAGAGGCCTCTTCCAGCCGGTTAACAATACGTGCGAAAAACCCTCCGATGACGCTGCCGAAGGCAGCTAATGCCAGATGACCAGTGACAAGCAGACCACCTGTTAACAGCAGCCCGAATAAATAGGTACTGAAATAATGGCCACGCTGAAAATCTTTCCAGATTAACCTGAAGAGTTCACGCGACAGATACATGACTGCGGCAACACCCAGCACATTCAACGCAGGAAAATAGCCCCCCATGATAGCAATACCCAACGCACCAATTGCTATCTTCTGGTCCCGCTTTATCCGACGTTGTTTATCTTCCAGTCGCGCCCGCAGCTCCGGATCTATCTCACTTTGCAGCTTCTCCCGACCAGCTGCCTGCATTGCGCCACGGATATCATGCCACAATTGCTGTGCGTGAAAACGCGGCACTGGTACAGGTAAAGATGCTGTTTTTTCCCCGGATAAGTGATAATAATACCGCCGTATACCATAACCAATCGCACCAAGTACCGTTAACTCAAACCACATCTCAATTATCCCGTTGTCTTCTGTCAGCTCCATATTCAGTAAAATTGCCAGCGAACCAAGTTACCTGACCATCACCTTCAAAGGCCAGTATGTGGGTCGCGATCCGGTCCAGAAACCAGCGATCATGCGAAATCACCATCACACAGCCCGGAAAGATTAACAATGCCTGTTCCAGAGCACGCAATGTCTCCACATCCAGATCATTAGTCGGTTCATCCAGTAATAACAGGTTAGCACCCGCCTTCAGCAATTTCGCCAAGTGGACACGATTACGTTCTCCGCCAGACAGCTGACCGATACGCTTCTGTTGTTCCGTACCACGAAAATTAAAGCGAGCACAATACGCACGGGATGACACCTGATATCTACCTACTGTGATCATATCCTGGCCACCTGAAATTTCTTCCCAGACACTATGCTGCGGCTCCAGTGCCTCACGACTCTGGTCAACATACGCCATGTTCACCGTCGGCCCGATCCTGAGGGTGCCAGCATCCGGTGTTTCCTGGCCGGTGATCATACGGAACAGGGTGGTCTTCCCGGCACCATTCGGGCCAATGATACCGACGATCCCCCCGGGCGGCACACTGAAACTCAGGCTGTCATACAGTACTCTGTCAGCATAGGCCTTGCGCAGCCCACTCGCCTCTATCACCAGATCGCCCAGACGTTCCCCCGGCGCAATATAAATCTCGTTGGTCTCGTTACGCTGCTGATAGTCCTGGCTCTGCAATTCATCAAACCGGGCCAGCCGCGCCTTATTCTTCGCCTGACGCCCTTTTGGGTTTGTATGGACCCAGGCGAGTTCCTGCTGCATCGCCCTGATACGCGCCTGCTGCTGTTTCTGTTCCTGCTGCAGACGTTGTTGCTTCTGCACTAACCAACCGGAGTAGTTACCGGAATAAGGAATACCGTGTCCCCGGTCAAGCTCCAGAATCCAGCCTGCGACGTTATCCAGAAAATAACGATCATGTGTAACTGCAACCACTGTACCACGATAATCATGTAGAAAACGCTCTAACCAGGCTACAGACTCTGCATCCAGATGGTTGGTGGGCTCATCCAGCAACAACATATCAGGCTGAGCCAGCAACAGACGACATAATGCAACACGCCGACGCTCACCACCGGACAGGTGCTTCACCCTGGCCTCCCAGGGTGGCAGGTGCAGGGCGTGTGCCGCTCGCTCCAGCTGACGATCCAGATTATGCCCATCTGCGGCCTGAATGATATTTTCCAGCTCTGCCTGACGTTTGGCCAGTACATCAAAATCTGCATCCGCCTCAGCATACGCTGCATAAACCTGATCCAGCTCTGCTATTGCTGCCTTGATATCCGCCAGCGCCACTTCAACATTACCGCGCACATCCGCTGCATCATTCAGTTCCGGTTCCTGCGGTAAATAACCGATACGAATACCCGGCTGAGGCCGTGCTTCACCCTCAATCTCAGTATCCAGCCCAGCCATGATCCGCAGCAGCGACGATTTACCCGAACCATTCAGACCAAGCACACCAATCTTAGCACCAGGGAAAAACGACAACGAGATATCACGCAGAATATGCCGCTGCGGCGGCACAATCCTGCTGACACGATTCATGGTATAAATGTATTGAGCCATAACGATTCAGGGTTGTGGACGAAAGACATCCACACGCGCTGGTGGAAGGTTACGCCAGATAACACGGCTGGCGATACATGACATCGCAATGCCACTGGCACGTGATGATGTCGGGCGCAGATCATAAGTAAAGCGAATGAACAGGCCGGTTGGCGGCAGGTGCGTCTGTACCTGATGCAGAATCGCCTGCACACTGCACGGTGGTAAGGAACGTAATGGCAGACCGGAAACAATCGCCTGCAACTTATGCTGGCGAGTGCCCAACAGATCACCGAGATGACAGGCATCACCCGTGATGACTTCAACATTGGGAAAACGATGACGCAGATGGGCTGCCAGTCTGGGGGACTGTTCAATTGCAATTAAACGGTCAGGAGCCAGACCTGAATGCAGTAAGGCAGCAGTGATGGTGCCGGTGCCGGCACCCAGTTCGACCACATAGCCTGATTCACTGGCTGCATATCTTAACTGTTGCGCCATCACGCGGGCGAGGATGCGGGAACTGGGGCAGATAGCACCGATGGCTGCCGGATTACGGATCAGTTCACCAGTGAATGCCAGACGGGATGGTGACCGGCTCATCTCCTGGCGACCTGAGCGCAGCAGACGCAACAGTAAATGGCGGGACTGACGTTGCAGGTGGGTCGGCTTATGAGATAGCAAGGCATCAAAAACACGGGACTGCTTGAGTGCCTTAAGCATGAGTGTGCTACGTTCTGAGTTATGAGGCAGTACCACGTTGCGTGACAACTTCATCAACCAGACCATACGCCCTGGCCTGCTCTGCACTCATAAAGTTATCCCGGTCTGTGTCCTGGCTGATAATGGCTAAATCCTGCCCGGTATGTTTCGCCAGGATCGTATTCAGACGCTCCCGGACGGACAGAATCTCGCGCGCATGAATCTCAATATCAGTGGCCTGACCCTGAAAGCCACCGAGCGGCTGATGAATCATCACCCGCGCATTCGGCAACGCATAACGCTTATTCTCAGCGCCTGCTGCAAGCAGCACAGCGCCCATACTGGCAGCCTGACCGATACAGGTGGTGCTGATCACTGGCTTAATAAACTGCATCGTATCATATACAGCCAGCCCGGCAGTCACCACACCTCCCGGTGAATTAATGTACAGGTTGATATCCTTATCCGGGTCTTCCGCTTCTAAAAACAATAACTGGGCAACGATCAGATTCGCCATGTGATCCTCTATCTCCCCCACACAGAACACCACGCGTTCCCTGAGTAACCGCGAATAGATATCAAAGGCCCGCTCACCGCGCCCACTCTGTTCCACAACCATCGGCACCAGACCAAGATTCTGCGGCGAATGAATCAACTCAGACATGGTCAGCACCCTGGTCATCTGTAGTTTCATTTTCCGGCATCTGTGGCTCCGGCGTGATGGATTCAACTGACATGCCCTTCAGCTCAGCAAACGATAAGACCTCTGTTTCCACATCAATCTGAGTGAATATCCAGTCCACCAGCTTATGCTCAATGACCTGATCACGTAACTGCTCACGCGCCTGAGGATCACGTAACACCGCAGCAACCATGCCGGCCGGATCTTCATACTGCTGTGCATTGCATTCAGCTCGGGTCTGCAGCTCATCTTCTCCGACCTGAATATTCTGATCTTTCACCCATTGGGTCAGTAACAAAGAGAGGTAGATCTGACGCCTTGCCGGCTGCACAAAAGACAATGGCGATACGCTGGCAAACTGGCTACGGCGTTCGGCAGGTATCTGCAACCGATCCAGCCACTGATCACGCAGCACAACAGCCTGCTGAGCGATTAATACCTGCGGGATATCCAGCGGATTTACCTGCAGCCACAAGTTAAACGCCTCTGTCCGGCGCAGTTCCTGCAGTTTACTGGCCAGCTCAATATTGAGATTATCCTCAACTTCCTGGCGCAAGGCAGCTTCAGTACCTTCTTTAACCCCGACAGACTGAATAAACGTTGCATCCGGTTCCGGCAGCACCGGCTCTGTCACCTTCAACACCCTGACAGTGTAATGCACCAACTGATCATCATGGTCTGCCTCACCTGCATTCAGGGTAGCGCTGATGATACGCTCTTCGTCAGCAACGGCACCGATTAACCCCTCCTGCACTGCCTGCGGGAAATCCGGATCGTCACCCAGTCTGATCGACACATTCTCATCGGCGGCATCACTGCCTGGCTTATCTGCAGCGACATCAGTGAAAAAATCAATATAGAGTGTATCGCCTGATTGAGCAGGCCGATCCACAACTTCCTCTCTGGCGTGTCGCTCGCGGATAGTATGAATTGTGTTATCAATATCCGCTGCAGTAATCTCGCACTGCCGGTCTGCCAGCGTATGGCCGGCGAGATCCTGCAACACCACCTCCGGAAAGACTTCCAGAGTTGCCGTATAGCTCAACCCTCCGACTTCTGCCGGATCACGTTTTTCCAGCTTCGAAGGGTTCCCTGCCGGCTTCAGCGCCTCCTGCTCAATCGCTTCTTTATAGCTGGACTCCATCAGATCGCGGCTGACTTCTTCCAGTACAGACTGATGAAAGCGCTGACGGATAATCCGCATCGGCACCTTACCGGGCCGGAAACCAGGTAATCTGGCCTTCGGAGCCAGCTCTGCAAACTTCGCAGTCACGGCTTCAGTAACAGGCTCTGCCGGAAGGTCGACCAGCAGCCGACGTTCCAGACCTTCACCAGACTCTACAGAAACGCGCATCATATCACTCCGGAAGGACAAAAAAGGCCTCGCCAGACCAGGCTGACGAAGCAAAATGTGGTGCGAAAGGAGAGACTCGAACTCTCACGGGTTACCCCACTGGAACCTAAATCCAGCGCGTCTGCCAATTCCGCCACTTTCGCCGGAAACATCCGCAATTTCCCTGCAACCGTATTGTACAATAACAAGTCAGTTTTGCACGTCCTTCATAGCTTACAGGGTGTAACTCAGACTAATGCAGGGTGTTAACTTCAGCTGCAGCATTATCGGAGAGCGGATTCGGGAATGTCCTTCAGGTAAGAGGCACAACTACCTGTGTGGCTGTTTTCAAGCGGGTGCCACCCGTGCCTCATGGCACATCCACTGCCAAATCCGTGATCTGAATCGCACCCCCGGAGCTTACAACCCGCACACCACGCCATGAATTTAATGTTAAAATGCCACTGAGTGTGCCACAAGCACCCATACCGATGCTTCAGACAGGGCTTTCTCAGTCTGACGTTTATGTATACAATGAATTTCCAGGAGGTCAAGCCTATGGTCGGTAAAATACTATTATTAAGTGCATCCGTTGCTTTGTCTGCTAACCACTCTGCTTCTGCTGCCTGCATGGACGACATGGAAATGCATGGCAATACCATCACCGGCCTGACTTCCCCAGAGCCTGAAACTATTCCCGGCAGCGCTGCTAACCGGGATTATGTCGATGATTATGTTGCTGAACTTGACCAGAACCGCAACAATGGCACTGTACTGAGTCCTGCATCCACTATTACCAAGGGTGACTGGTTTAAGGCGCAGAAAGACTGCAATGAACTGGTAGCTCCTGCCAACGAAGCAGAACCCGACAAGACGTATGACGACTGGCATCTGCCATCCAGAGTTGAGTGGATTTCGGCCTGTCTGCATCATGGCAGCAAAATAAACTACGCTGAGCAAAGCTGGACCGCTGACGGTCTGTGCGCAGGTAGCAGCGATTCGTTCTGGACCCGTGACCTGCATACGGGACCGGTTGCCTGGCTACCGAACCCTACCTGGGATGTAGTTAAGCTGCCTCTTGATAAGTACGAATTTTTTGTTACAGGTACAGCAGAAACATTCAGCCCGGCAACAGGTAACACCATGCGGATCAGTCCGGTGCAGGAGCGTCAGATACGCTGCATCAGATAAGCCCTCAGGCTATTCCTGCAGCCTCAGTTGCTTCTGTAATACGGCTGATCGCATCAATCCGCAATCCGGTGACCGGTTTCTTAGGTGCATTTGATTTCGGAATAATTGCCCGGCTGAAGCCATGGCGAGCTGCTTCATACAATCTTTCCTGACCATTCGGAACAGGTCGCAACTCACCTGCCAGGCCAACTTCACCAAAAATCACCAGATTTCGGGATAAGGGAATATCCCGATAGCTGGACAGAGCAGCCAGCAATACCGCTAAATCAGCAGCTGGTTCGCTGACTCGCACACCGCCGACAATATTCAGAAACACATCCTGATCAAACATCCCGATGCCGCCATGTTTATGCAACACAGCCAATAGCATAGACAGCCGGTGCTGATCCGAACCGAGTGCAATACGGCGCGGATTACCGGAAGCACTCTGATCAACCAGCGCCTGAATCTCAACCAGCAGCGGCCGCGTCCCTTCACGGGTCACTAATACTGCGCTGCCCGGTACCGATTCTTCATGCGGCGATAAAAACAAGGCCGACGGATTACTGATCTCGCGCAGGCCCTGACCAGTCATCGCAAACACGCCCAACTCATTCACTGCACCAAAACGATTCTTTATCGTTCTTACCAGCCGCAGCTGACTCCCCGCCTCACCTTCAAAATACAGCACCGTATCCACCATGTGTTCCAGCACACGTGGCCCCGCCAGCGCGCCTTCCTTAGTCACATGACCCACCAGAAAGACACTGGTATTCGTGTGCTTTGCATACTGCACAAGACGTGCCGCCGACTCCCTGACCTGCGCGACAGAACCGGGTGCAGACTGCAACGTATCCGTAAAAAAGGTCTGGATTGAGTCCATCACTAACACCTGTGGCTGGTGCTTCTGTGCCTGCTCCAGGATATGCTCAATACAAGTTTCGGTCAGCAGGTGCAGCCGCTCACGCGCCAGATTCAATCGTTGTGCGCGCAGGCTGATCTGTTGTGCGGATTCTTCTCCACTCACATACAAGGTAGACAGGTGGCCTGCCAGTGCAGCTAAGGTCTGCAGCAATAAAGTGGATTTACCAATTCCCGGATTGCCACCAATTAAGATGACAGAACCGGGCACAAGCCCGCCACCAAGCACCCGATCCAGTTCAGCCAGCCCGGTTGCCAACCGCTGCGTCGCTGTGGCCTGGATATCGGCTAAGCTGCATATACCAGATACCTGCGGTGCACCAGCATAGTTGGTATAGCGCGTCTGCCGGACTGGCTGTGCCACCGATTCAACCAACCGATTCCAGGCCCCGCACTCAACACACTGGCCCGACCACTTAGCAGACTGAGCACCGCAAGCCTCGCAACGATAATGAGGTTTTTCAGGTTTTGCCATAGGGGTACGACCCCAGAAATTTGCAGAAACAGGCTTGTTGAGATAACCCCGCGAGAGCAGCAGCGACATCTGCGTCCTGCTGATGCCCCAGCAGATCAACAAAAAAAAGATAATCCCAGCGACCCTGACGGGATGGACGCGACTCAATCCGGCTCATACTGATACCATATTCTGCAAGCGGTGCCAGCAGATGATACAACCCACCCGGCTGATTCCGGGTAGATAAAATCAAACTGGTTTTATCCCGACCAGAAGGTGTCGGATGTTGTGCACCGAGCACAACAAAACGCGTCGTATTATCTGTTGCATCGGCAATGGCATGTGCCAGAGTCTGCAACTGATAATAAGACGCTGCCTCACAACCGGCAATCGCCGCCGTGTGCGGCTGTTGCGCTGCCCTGCGGGCTGCAGCACCATTACTGTCAACGGCCACACAGGTGGCCTGCGGCAGATGCTCGCTGAGCCAGCGGCGACATTGTGCCAGAGCCTGCTGATGTGCATACACCGTCTGCACCTGCGCTAAAGGCTGCGCCTGGCCCAGTAACTGGTGCTGAATACGTAATGTGACCTCAGCACAAATAAACAAAGCAGTCTGTACCAAACAATCCAACGTGTGACTGACGGCACCTTCGGTCGAGTTTTCAATCGGGACTATGCCATAATCCACTTCCTGTATCTCGACAGCACGGAAGATATCCGCGATCTGAGCGTAGGGCTGCAGCTGAATCGCCTGTCCGAAATGCTGCCATGCCGCTGTTTCAGTATAAGTACCCGCCGGGCCCAGAAACGCCACCGTGAGCGGCTGTTCCAGTGCCAGACAGGCTGACATCACTTCCCGGAACAATCGCACCAGCGTATCGGAGCTCAGGGGCCCCGGGTTCTGTGCGGCCAGTTGACACAACACCTGCGCTTCACGTTCCGGGCGGTACAGAGAGGCATCCGGATCAGCCGCCCGCTTCAACTGACCAATCTGTTGCGCACACACAGCACGCTGGTTCAGTAATTGCAGAATGTGCTGGTCAATCTGATCAATCTCAGCTCGAGCCTGAGCGAGAGTAGCGTCCGTCATATTATTCACCTGTCATGATTCAGCACCTCGTGGTCGCCACCAGACGCTCTCGTTGCCGGTACTGACGTATCGCAATCAGCAGCAGGATCAGTGGCAACAGACAGATCAGAAACAATGGCCACACCACCGGCTGATTCCAGGCTGCCTGCTGCGCAGCTCGCTGTCCCCCATCAATCCGCTTATATTTCAGCGTATTATTCGCCATCAGATGCGGCAGCGCATTCTGATACCAGGCATGGTGCAGGCTGAAACCTTTCGGGAAAAAGCCGAATAACCAGGGGACTTCGGTACGCACAATCGTGACCATCTGATCAATCAACTGCTGACGGGCTGCATTATCCGGCAAATCCTTCATCTGCTCAAACAACCGGTCAAACCCGGCATGAGCAAAATTAGCCGCATTCTCACCATGATATTTCACCTTGCTATTCGGGCCATACAACAAGAATAAAAAATTCTCGGGATCCGGGTAATCGGCATTCCAGCCCCAGCTGAAGATCTGAGCGGTGCCTTTGCGCATCTTGTCCTGAAACCGGTTATAGTCGGTTGCGCGCACCACCAGCTGAATACCAAGCTGCGCGAATTGTTGCGTATACCATTGTAAAACGGCCTGACTACCCGGCCCGGTCTGCGCGGTATCATAGTACAGGATCAGCGGACCACCAGTGGCCGGGTCACGCCCATCAGGATAACCAGCATCAGCCAGTAACTGCTGTGCCTCAGCAAGCGCGCGACGCTGCGCTCTGCCCTGCTGCCAGATGTGGGTCTGTGGATTGATACCGGCCTGGCCCGCCCGGTAGCCAAAGAGGCCAGGTGGTAACGGACCCTGAGCGACCTCACCACGACCATTCTGAAAGATTGCGACAAAAGACTCCCAATCCAGTGCAATCGCCAGTGCCTGGCGCAATAAGCGGGCACGCTGCTGATCAATCGGATCGTCCGGCTGGCCACCAACCACCGGATCCAGCAGATTAAACCCGGTATAAAATAATGAGGTCTGTACCGCTGTACTAAGCTGAATGCCTCGCGCCTGCATCTCTGGCGTTAATTGTGCTTCGCCGTCTGCACCAAACTGAATCGCCTGATCAAAGCTATCCGAACTGATTCCGGCATTATCATAATAGCCCTGTAAAAACTGATTCCAGCGCGGAATCGCCTCCTTTTCCAGACGGTACACCGCCTGATCAATAAACGGCATCGGCTGACCCGCATCGGCCAGTAACCCGGCTGCACGCTGTGCAGCACTACCTTCAGTCGGGTAACGTTCACCGCGAAAATGCGGGTTACGGCTGAGCGTCATACGCAGGTTCGGATTATTCTCCGCCAGCATAAAGGGGCCCGTGCCGACCGGATACCAGTTCAGATTCAGATTCCGGGCTGCCATGCCTGGCTGGGCATAAAAGCGTTCGACCTCCCAAGGCATCGGCGCAAAAAAGTTCATCGCCAGCCAGAATATGAACTGCGGATAACGCTGCCGGATGCGGATACTGAAGCGCCGGTCATCCAGCACCCGGACGCCGGATAAGGGCAGCGGACGCAGATCAGTCCACAAACGCCCGGCCTGCTGATCCGCTGCCACCTGCGCATCCGCCAGCCGGGCAAACGCCGTGAAACCGACAATATGCTCAGCCATCAGGCTGGCTACCGGCGAATGCAGGCGTGTCAAGGCTAACCGCTTGATCTGGTAGAGATAGTCATCCGCATGTAATGTACGCGTGCCGGTCTGCACAAAATCAGCTAAGGTATAACGATCCGCCAGTGCGTCAGCAGCCAGTGGCCAGTAATGCCAGGCACCTGTAGCTGTGCGGGCGAACGCCGGATGCGGTTGATACTGAATCCCGGGCTGCAGGGTGATGTGATATTCAGTAAACGCCACCTGATCCGGATCCGCACCATCCGGCAGCCGCTGACCCTGTGCATCCAGATAGTGGATCTCCGGCATCTGACTGGCGGTCAATGGTGTCAGCCGATAGGGCCGTTGCAGATAATGATATTGCAGCGGTGGCTCGTAGATCTGCGAAATAAAGGCCCATTCATTCGAACTGTAAGAACGGGCCGGATCCAGATGTTTAGGGCGTTCGCTGAAGGAACTGAAAAAAATCGCCTGTTCAGCGGCATCTGCCGGATATGGGCTATTCCACAAGGGACCGGAACAACCGAACAGCAGGCCGCATAAGGCACTGTAACTGATGAGTCGGAAAACAGACATCATACAAAATTATGCCAGGGCACTGTGTGTCGCAGTGCTCATCACTTCAGACTGACAGGAGATCATCATGGGCTTTCTTGCCAACAAACGCGCACTGATTACCGGTGTTGCCAGTCGCCGCTCCATTGCATATGGCGTGGCTGCCGCGATGCACCGGGAAGGTGCCGAACTGGCATTCACCTGCCAGAACGACAAGCTGAAAGACCGCGTGGCGGCACTGGCACAGGAGTTTGATTCAGACATCCTGATCCCGCTGGATGTGAGCGACGACGCGCAAATCACGCAAGCCTTTACTGAACTGGGTACCCATTGGGACGGGCTGGATGCACTGGTGCATTCGATCGCCTTTGTGCAACGCAGCCAACTGGAAGGCAGCTATGCAGATGCCGTGACCCGGGAAGGCTTTCATGTGGCACATGATATCAGTTCATACAGCCTGGCAGCGTTAGCCCAGGCAGCACGCCCGATGATGCAGGGCCGCCAGGCCGCGATCGTGACAATGTCCTATCTGGGTGCGATGCGCACGATACCAAATTATAACGTGATGGGCGTCGCGAAGGCCTCGTTAGAAGCGAACATGCGTTACCTGGCGGACAGCTTAGGACCGGAAGGCATCCGGGTCAATGCAATCTCCGCCGGGCCGATCCGCACCCTAGCGGCATCCGGCATTGCCGGATTCCGGGATCTGCTGGCCGAGGCGGAAAAACGCACCCCGCTGCGCCGCAATGTGAGCATTGAGCAGGTCGGCAATGCGAGTGCCTTTTTATGCTCAGATCTGGCTTCCGGTATTACCGGAGACGTGCTGTATGTCGATGCTGGGTACCACATTCTGGGCGTTGTCTAGCCATCAGGAACAGACACTATGCAGGTCGATACCCTGATCCATGCCCGCTGGATCCTGCCGGTAGAACCGACTGGCACTATACTCACACAACATAGCCTGGCGATTCGGGATGGGCACATCTCTGCCCTGCTGCCCGGCACCGAGGCACGTGCACATTGCCAGGCCGATCAGGTCATTGAACTACCACAGCACCTCCTGATGCCGGGCCTGGTGAATGCACACACGCACAGCCCGATGAGCCTGTTGCGTGGTATCGCGGACGATCTGCCGCTGATGCCCTGGCTGCAGGAACATATCTGGCCAGCCGAGGCACGTTGGGTCAGTGCACAATTTGTCGCGGATGGTACCCGCCTGGCAATCGCCGAAATGATCCGCAGCGGCACCACCTGCTTCAATGATATGTACTTCTTTCCCGACGCAACCGCACAGGTGGCAGCGGAGATCGGGATGCGGGCAGTAGTCGGATTAATCCTGCTGGATGCACCGACCGCCTGGGCCACAGATGCGGCAGGTTATCTGGCGCAGGCACAAACAGTGCATGCGGCACTGCATGATGAACCGCTGATCACGACTGCGATCGCACCACATGCACCCTACACAGTCAGTGATGCGTTGTTGCGTGATGCGATCGCACATCATGCCCTGCCAGCGCGAGTGCACATGCATGTGCACGAGACTGCAGACGAGGTACAAGACAGCCTGACCCAATACGGTATGCGCCCGCTGCAACGGTTACAACAATCAGGCCTGCTGCATGATCAGTTACTCGCGGTACACATGACCCAGCTGACCGGAGCCGAGATCGCACAGTTAGCAACAACCGGTGCGCATGTAGTGCACTGCCCGGAATCGAATATGAAGCTGGCTGCCGGGGCCTGCCCGGTGCAACAACTCCTGACCGCCGGGGTAAATATCGCACTGGGTACGGACAGTGCAGCAAGCAACAACGACTTAGACATGCTGGGCGAATGCCGCACTGCCGCTCTGCTCGGCAAACATGTCGCACAGGATGCGCAGGCGGTGGACGCTGAACAGGTAGTACGGATGGCCACGATCAACGGTGCCAGGGCACTGGGGCTGGCTGACCAGATCGGTAGTTTACAGCCGGGCAAGGCTGCAGACGTGATCGCACTGGATCTGGGTCAGCCAGCCACGCAGCCGGTATATCACCCTCTGTCACACCTGGTCTACAGCGCAACCCGCAATCAGGTCAGTGATGTCTGGATCGCCGGACAGCGCCAGCTGGCAAACGGGCAACTCACCCACCTGGATATTTCCGCCCTGCAGACACAGGCTGCACAATGGCAGGCCCGCATCAGCTCATCCGGCACCTGACACGCAGATGCCGGGCAATGTCAGCCAGCAGCCTGTACGGCAGCTGTCATCGCCTTTTTCAACTCACCGCTGGTATACATCTCCAGCGTGATGTCGCATCCGCCAATCAGCTCACCGCCGATATAGATCTGCGGGAATGTCGGCCAGTCAGCGAAACGCGGCAGGTTGGCAAATATCTCCGGGTCAGCCAGCACATTCACATGCGCAAACGCTACACCACAGTCCTGCAATGCCGCCGCTGCGCGTGACGAAAAGCCACACTGTGGAAACTGCGGTGTTCCTTTCATAAAGATAACCACCGGATTCTGTTCAACCTGCTCGCGGATACGCGCTAAAACATCCATATAATCTCTAATCCTGCATAAAGGCGTGAAAACGACTTGGCTTCAACCACTGAAAATGGCATCATTTTAACCGGTAAGTGCCGGTCGGTGCACACTCAGCATCCTGCGATACCAGACACACAACTTATGGGCACCTCTGAAAACGTCGCGAGCGAAGCAAAGACGAGGCGAAAAAGCGCAGTGTACGGTTAGTACATGAGCACTTTTCAACGAAGTATTTGCGAGCACAGCAGTTTTCAGAGGTGCCCTTATTCTGCTAATCCATGGAATCAATACATGATGAAGACTTACATATGCACCGTCTGCGGCTATATCTATGACGAAAATCTGGGCGACCCTGATGCCGGTATTCAACCCGGCACCCTGTGGGCGGATGTGCCGGAAGACTGGGTCTGCCCGGACTGCGGCATGAGTAAAGACGAGTTTGAAATGATGGAAATCTGAGCCTGACACCAGGAGGCGTTCTCAATGAGAACGCCCCAACCCTGAGGGGCAAAGACCTCAGAGAGACAGGTTGCCTGTGGCATAATTCTGCAAAAACTGTAGCAATAACAATACCGGTCGCCCGGTCGCCCCCTTCTTTTTGCCTGAATGCCAGGCCGTACCCGCAATATCCAGATGCGCCCAGCGGAATTTTCTGGTGAAGCGCGATAAGAATAATGCGGCTGTAATGGTGCCGGCAGCCCGGTCACCCACATTCGCCACGTCCGCAAAGTTTGACTTCAGCACCTCGGCATAATCATCCCACAAGGGCAATTGCCAGGCACGATCCTGTGCCGCCTCGCCAGCCGCCAGAATCGCCTGCGCCAGATCGTCATCATTCGCCATCAGGCCGGTCGCCTCATGACCCAGAGCAACCACACAAGCCCCGGTCAGGGTCGCAATATCAATCACCACCGCCGGTTTAAACTGCTCGGTATAGGTCAGCGCATCGCACAATAACAAGCGTCCTTCAGCATCTGTGTTGAGGATTTCGATCGTCTGACCTGACAGGGAAGTGACAATATCACCCGGTTTAGTCGCATGACCGCCGGGTAGATTTTCACTGCTGGGCACTACACCCACCACATTGATTGGCAATTGCAGCTCAGCACACGCCGCCAGTACACCCAGCACGCTCGCCCCGCCACACATATCAAACTTCATCTCATCCATCTTTGCGGCTGGCTTCAGTGAAATGCCACCGGCATCGAACGTCACTGCCTTGCCGACCAACGCAACCGGGGCCGCATCTGCCGGACCACCGGTATAGCGCAGCACGATCAGCTTCGCTGGTTGCCGACTGCCTCGCGATACTGACAGGAAGGAACCCATCCCCAACGCTTCCAGCTCCGGCTCATCCAGCACCGACACCTCCAACGTCGCATATTGTGTGCCCAGCTGCTGCGCCCGTTCGGCCAGTATCCCCGGGGTACACAAATTACCCGGCAAATTCGCCAGATCGCGGGTCAGCTTCAGTCCGGTGCATGCTGCTGCTGTCTGCGTCACGACCGCCTGCACCGCAGCCAGATCGTCCGCCTGTGCGACCTGCAGCGTTAACTGAGTCAACGGCGTATCTGACACCGCCTCCGGCTGACTTTTGCACTGATCAAACCGATACAAGGCCCGGTCTGCCGCCAAGACGGCACTGCGTGCCAGTGCTGCCGCTGCTATCCCGGTCTGTGTCGGCAGACACAACACTGCATCGGCCACTCCGTTCGCCTGCAGTGTGCGGACCGCCTTCTCCACCGCTCGACCAAACGTCTGCACCGAGATCGTATCAGCCTGACCCAGTCCGAGCAGCAACACCCGACGGGCCGGCAAGTCCGACAGACCATACGCCAACAGGCAGTCACCCTGCCGGGCCGGAAAATCTCCGCGCTCCCAGAGTTGCTGCAACCGGGCTGTGCCGACCAGATTAGGGATCCGCCAGCCCTCATCCTGCACCGCGCACACAATCATGCCGGTAGTTGCTGGCACCGAACCGTGCGCCACTGTATATAACATATTCTGAGTTCCTCAAAAAACCAGCCTCAGGCATCGGACGAAAATTGCCTTCACCTGTCAAACCGATTAAAGTAAATGCCTATGGCACATTCTGATTCCCATATCCTGGCAGGCCGCCGCATTCTGCTCGGCATCAGCGGCGGTATCGCTGCCTGCAAGACTGCTGAGCTGGCACGCCTGCTGGTCACTGCCAGCTGTGATGTGCGGGTTGTGATGACTCCGGCGGCAACACAATTCATCGCCCCCCTGACGTTGCAGGCAATCACCGGCTGGCCGGTCTCAACCGAGATCTTTGACCCGCAACAGGAAGCTGCCATGGGCCACATTGCGCTGGCACGCTGGGCCGATCTGATTGTGATTGCACCCGCCAGTGCTGACTGTATCGCTAAACTGTATACCGGCCAGGCGGATACCCTGCTACACACTCTCTGCCTGGCCAGCACCGCGCCGCTGGCGCTGGCACCGGCGATGAACACCCATATGTGGCAGCATCCGGCGACGCAAGCAAATATCCAGGGCCTGCAACAACGCGGCGTCCGCTGCTGGGGGCCGGCAGACGGTGCTCAGGCGTGTGGCGACACCGGCCCGGGACGCCTGTCAGAACCAACCGAACTGTACCAGCATATTGTGGCACACTTCACGCATGGTAGCCTGGCCGACTGCCATCTCCTGCTGACGGCCGGACCTACCCGGGAGCCACTGGATGCAGTGCGCTATATCGGCAATCGCAGCTCCGGCAGGATGGGCTATGCCATCGCCGCCGCCGCAGTCGAGCAGGGTGCCCGGGTCACCCTGATCAGCGGGCCGACTGCGCTGGCCTGTCCGGCAGGTGTTACCCGCTACCTGGTGCAGACCGCACAACAGATGTACGATCAGGTCATGGCACGAATTGCTCAGGCAGATATCTTCGTCGCCTGTGCGGCAGTGGCCGATTACCGGCCCGAGACCTGTGCCGACCATAAGATCAAAAAAGGCAGCACGCCATACTCTCTGACGCTGGTGCCGAATCCAGACATCCTGGCAACGGTTGCAGCCTTGCCGAAGCCACCCTATTGTCTCGGTTTTGCGGCTGAGACCGATCAGGTACTGGCACATGCCGAGGCAAAACGACAGGCGAAACAGATCCCGCTGCTCGCTGCCAACCAGGTCAGTGCCACCACAGGCATCGAAACAGACGAGAATGCCCTGACCCTGCTCTCAGATCAGGGCCGGATCCATCTGCCGCAACAGCCGAAACAACGTCTGGCCCGACAACTGATCCACCACCTGGCCGAACAATATCATGCACAAACTGCAGTTCAGAATTCTTGACCCGCGCTTAGGCCGTGACTATCCGCTACCAACTTATGCCACCACCGGCTCAGCCGGCATGGATCTGCGAGCCATGCCGGAACAAGACTGCACCCTGCCCCCGGGAGACACGACACTGATCCCGACCGGTATGGCCGTTTATATTGCCGACCCCAGCCTGGCAGCAATCATCCTGCCCCGCTCCGGCTTGGGCCATAAACATGGCATTGTGCTCGGCAATCTGGTTGGCCTGATTGACTCAGACTATCAGGGTCAGCTGTATGTATCATGCTGGAATCGCAGCGATAGCACGTTCCGTCTCGCTGTCGGCGAACGCATCGCCCAACTGGTTCTGGTGCCAGTGATCCAGGCACAATTAACGCAGGTTGATGAATTTATTACCACCGAACGTGGTGCCGGTGGCTTTGGTCATTCCGGCC
>JAHDBG010000072.1 GCA_020630515.1 Gammaproteobacteria bacterium | reverse complement strand
CCTATGGTTTTTTCCCCGAAGCAAGCTGCGGGGAATTCTCAGATTAAAAATAATATTTCAGGCTAACGCTGACGACGCCAATTTTATCTAAGTGCTCATATACCAGCTCGGCGGCAATATGGTCATCTATGTAATAACCGAGCCCGCCGCTGACGCCGATTTCCCAGAGATCATCGGTTTCTGAGTCAGCATATTTATCCAGTGGTGAGGGTGGAATCTTGTCTATTTTGTAGATGATGCGACCATAAGCGGGTGCGACAAAATAATACACTTTCTCGCCATTGAGTCGATACTGTACCCGGACAGAGAATGCTGTCAGGCTTTCCAGCCGGACCCGGACCTGGTTACCATCGCGTGGCACAGTAGAGCTGCCCATACTCTGGCCGACCCGGATTTCCGGAATCACAGATAGACCTTCTTTCTGCAGCGGGATCTGGTATCCCAGAGAGCCGGATAATCCGGCCTGATCGACTGAGATACCACTTTGTTCGACAGAAAGGTGTGTGTAGCTGATGCCACCGACCCAGTTGGCAGATGCGGTACAGGCAAACAGGCTTAGTATGCAGGCTGGGAGTAATGTTTTCAAATGTTGCTCCTGGGGCTCGGGGTTTAGATTAGAACCGGCTAATCAGCCTGGCGACGCAGAAATGCCGGGATATCCAGATATTCTAAATCCTGTGTCTCATCGTTTGCAACATAGCCACGTGGATAGTCCGGCTGACTACCACCGACTGCAGCCGTTTTTGTCTCTTTATGTGATGTAACCAGCTTCAGGTTGCTTTCAGGTTGTCCGGTCTGTTGTGTATTGCCAATGCCGGTTGCAACCACGGTCACCCGGACTTCATCCTGCATGTCCATATCAATCACAGTGCCAACCACGACAGTGGCCTCTTCATCGACAAATTCCTTGACGATACTGCCCACCTCATCAAACTCACCGATCGATAAATCCATGCCTGCCGTAATATTGACCAGTAAGCCACCAGCACCGGACAGATTGATATCTTCCAGTAACTGATCGTTGATTGCGGATTCAGCCGCATCGCGTGCACGATTTTCGCCACTGGCGGTACCGGTACCCATCATTGCCTCACCTTTTTCGCTCATTACGGTGCGGACATCGGCAAAATCGACGTTGATCAGACCCGGGCGGGTGATGAGCTCAGAAATGCCCTGCACAGCGTTATACAACACATCGTTCGCCTGTTTGAACGCATCCAGCAGAGAAGTTGATTTACCTAGTACCGTGAGTAATTTTTCATTTGGTACTACGATCAGTGAGTCCACTCGCTCACGTAATTCAGTAATCCCGGCCTCGGCAATCTTCATCCGTTTGTTGCCTTCAAACGGAAATGGCTTAGTCACCACCGCTACTGTCAGAATATCATGCTCTCTGGCAATTTCAGCGATCACCGGAGCAGCGCCGGTACCGGTACCCCCCCCCATTCCCGCCGTGATAAACACCATGTCAGCGCCTTTCAGCTGCTCACTGATTCGGTCACGTGCCTCTTCGGCAGCTTCCTGTCCGACTTTGGGATTGGCGCCGGCGCCGAGACCGCGGGTCAGGTGTTCCCCCAGGCGTAATTTGGTATTGACCTCAGCGTTATTCAGTGCCTGAGCATCGGTATTGGCACACATGAATTCCACACCTTCCAGGTGTGACTGTAACATATGGCTGACCGCATTGCCGCCACCGCCACCAACGCCAATCACCTTAATCACAGCATGTTGGTTGTCCAGGTCCATCAATTCAAACATGGTCTTGCCTCTGCGGGGAAAAAATCAAATAAGGGCACCTCTGAAAACTGCTGCGCTCGCGACATGTTCAGAAGTGTCCATAAACTTGTTGAAATAACATCAGATCTGTATCTGTTCTGGCTACTGGATTTAAAAATTGCCCTGAAACCACTGTTTCATACGTTGCCAGATGGCCTGCAGACCGGTGTCCGGTAACAAAGGACCGGGACGTTGTCGACGGGTCCGACTGTCCTGTTGTGCATACAGTAGCAGGCCGACTCCTGTGGCGTGGATCGGATCCTGCACATTCGGTAAACCGTGAATATTTGTTGGTACACCGAGGCGCACCGGCATATGAAACACTTCTTCGGCCAGATCCAGCAAACCTTCCATCTTCGCACTGCCACCGGTCAGAACAACGCCGCCTGCAGCCTGTTCGGCCAATCCGGAATGGTGCAGCTTAGTCTGGATCAGCCCGAGCAGTTCGTCATAACGAGGTTCCACCACTTCGGCTAGGGTTTGTCGGGATAATGAGCGGGCCGGGCGGTCTCCGATACTGGGTACTTCAATCTGTTGCTCAGTATGCACCAGCGAGGCGAGGGCGCATGCATATTTCTTTTTGATCTCTTCGGCAGCCAGAGTAGGGGTACGCAGACCGACTGCAATATCGTGTGTGACCTGGTGCCCGGCAATCGGGATCACATCGGTATACCGGATACCGCCATTCTTATACAGCGCAATATCCGTGGTGCCCCCTCCGATATCGGCTAGGCAGACGCCCAGCTCCTTTTCGTCTTCCTGCAACACGGCATAGCACGAAGCCAGTTGTTCAAGAACCAGGTCTTCTACCTCCAGACCGCAGCGCCGGATACATTTGGTAATGTTCTGGACTGCACTGACCGCACCGGTGACCAGATGTACCTTGGCCTCCATGCGGATACCGGACATTCCGATTGGATCCTGAATGCCTTCCTGATTATCAATGATGAATTCCTGCGGCAGAATGTGCAGAATCTCACGGTCAGCCAGCGTTGGCACCGCTCGGGCAGCATCAATCACCCGGTCTACGTCAGTCTGTGTCACCTCGCGATCACGAATCGCGACGATCCCTTCCGAGTTCTGACTGGAGACATGACTGCCGGCAATGCCCGCATACACGCTGCTGATTTCGACGCCGGACATCAGTTCGGCTTCAGCTACTGCACTCTGGATTGCCTGGACTGTGGATTCAATGTCAACTACCACACCCTTCTTCAGACCGTGCGAATCGCACCGACCCAGGCCGATCACATCAATCCCGTGCTCGTCGCGCACTTCGCCGACGATTGCTGCAATCTTTGAGGTTCCGATATCCAGACCGACGATAATATTTTTATCGTGTTTTTTCGGCATTAAGCAGCATCCTTAAATAAGACGGCGAATCCCTGAGGGTAGCGCAGGTCAATCCGGCGCGTCGGTTTGGGTAATCGCGGATAAATCTGAATAAAATCGCGCCAGCGTCGTAATGGCTGACGATGGTCTAGTAATACAGTCAGGTCCGGGTCCAGCCAGACTGTCCAGCTGCCTGTTGGATGGTGTTGCAGGCGGCGTAAACGCAGGCCTGAGTCAGACAAGGTGGGTTGAATCTGCATCAGCAGAGCGACCAGTCTGGTTGCCTGATCTGTGGTGCCGATCAAGATGGGTAAATCCAGAGCAACCGTTTGTGCCGGGCGGAATAATTCACCCTCGGCATTGATCCAGACCACCGGATCCGTATCCCCCCAGCGGGCCAGCGGCACTTGTTCCACCAATGTGATATGCACTGCATCCGGCCAGACGCGTCGGACATGCGTCTCTGCCACCCAAGGCAACGTCAGACAGGCGGCCTGCAGCCAGTTCAGGTCGAGGCTGAAAAAGCCGCTGTTGACCAGCTGCTCGCCCAGCACCTGCTCAATCCGAGCCGGGTTCAGATAACGAAATTCGCCCTGAATCCGTACCACCTGCAGCGGGAAAAATGCCGGATTGGCCAGATAATACCACCAGATCCAGGTCCCGCTGCCGCCCAGCAGACTGAGCCAGATCAGAGTTCGGAGCCAGCGCAGGTTGGGCTTGGTTTCAGGCTGTGCCATCAGGCTGTGCCAAGGTTTGCGCCAGAATCTCCAGTACCAGTCCGGTAACATCCAGCCCAATCGCTGCGGCTGCCTGCGGGACCAAGCTCAGCTCAGTCATCCCCGGCACGGTATTGACCTCAATCAACCAAGGCTGTTGCGCCTGATCCAGCATCACGTCCACGCGACCCCAGCCGTGACAATCCAGTGCCTGAAATGCCTGCAGGCATAAAGTCTGTATCTGTTGTTCCAGAGCAGCATCCAGACCGCACGGAATCTGATGGCGGGTGTGTCCGGTCTGATACTTAGCGGTATGGTCGTAAAATGCCCGGTCTGTCTCCAGCCGGACCAGCGGCAGGGCTCGGGTGCCCAGAATGCTGACAGTGTACTCTGTACCGGGTACATATTGTTCAGCGATCACATGACTGTTACATGCCCGTGCGTCGTGCCAGGCGTCGGCCAGTTGAGTGGCATCCTGCACCCGGCTGACGCCGATGCTGGAGCCTTCCAGTGCGGCCTTGACCATCAAGGGGAGACCGATCTGCGTGATCGCTTGAGTCAGGTCTTCTGTAGAGCGCAGCAACAACCAGTCCGGGGTTGGTAAGTTCATACCACGCCAGAGCAGCTTGGTGCGGTGTTTATCCATGGCTAGGGCGGCGCCCAGTACACCACTGCCGGTACAGGGCAGACCAAGCAATTCCAGAGCACCGGGTAGCTGACCATCCTCGCCACCACGACCATGCACACAATTAAATACCCGATCAAAGCCGGTCAGCTGTTGTAACAGATCAGGCTGCTGCAGATCAATCGGATGTGCATCAACCCCGGCGGTCTGCAATGCAGATAACACCGTAGTACCACTGCGTAACGATACCTCACGTTCATTTGCCCAGCCGCCCATCACGACGGCGACCCGGCCAAATATTTCAGGATCCCGGTTCATGCGGTCTCTCCCACGATATGCACCTCGGGTTGCAGCAGAACGCCTTGTTGTCGTTGTACTTCAGCCTGCACATATATGATCAGGTCTTCGATATCACGGGCGGTTGCTGCGCCGGAGTTCAGAATAAAGTTCGCATGTTTTGCTGAGACCTGAGCACCGCCGATCTGATGGCCCTTCAGACCGCAGGACTCAATCAGACGGGCGGCAAAATCACCGGGCGGATTGCGAAAGGTTGAGCCGCCACTCGGTTTACCGGTCGGCTGACTGGTGCTGCGTTGTTGCAATAGCTGGCGGATCCGGGCCTGTTCCTCAATGGCATCACCGACGCGAAACTGCAATGTTGTGCCGAGAAAGCCGGTATCTGCCGGTTTATCTACCTGGCGATAGGCAACCTGGAATGCATCTGCAGCGTGTTGCTGACACACGCCGTGTCGGTTGATGATGTGCACTTGTTGTACACAGTCCCAGGTCTCACCACCAAAGGCCCCGGCGTTCATCGCCAGTGCGCCACCGATGGTACCCGGAATCCCGGCCAGGAATGAGGCACCGGCCAGTCCGGCGCGGGCTGCAGCCCGCGCTATCCTAGCGCAGGCTGCCCCGGCCCCGACGTGTAATTGTGTACCTGCAATCTCAAACTGAGCCAGCTGACCATGCAGTGCGATCACAGTTCCGGCAAAGCCGCCATCCCGTACCAGCAGGTTACTGCCAAGCCCGAGCCAGAGCAGTGGCTCATTTTCTGGCAGTTGTGCTAAAAACCGACCGAGATCAACTTCGTCAGCGGGTTGATACACCTGACGCGCCGGACCACCGACGCGCCAGCTCGTATAGCGTGCCAGCGGCACCTGCTTGCGCAGAGTGCCGCAGCATACATCAGACATTATGTCTGGGCCCTCTCAGATTGATAACTGAAGTTACGCACTTCTCATTCATTCAGTCCGATTGCAAGTCCGGTAACGCCCGTTATGTGCAGTAGCGTGACCACCCATGTGGCCTTTTTCAAGTGGGTGCCACCGGTGTCTCAGGGTGCATCCGTAGTACGAAAATACCTGACCACTACATGTTGGGAACTGCTTTATCCGGGAAATAGCATTTGCTACTTCTGACTGAAATCTGAAACCGAGTCCTTTATGATTACTTTCATAGTATTCAAATGTTTCGTCCAGCTCTGATTGA
>JAHDBG010000071.1:3125-5947 GCA_020630515.1 Gammaproteobacteria bacterium | reverse complement strand
GCCGCCAGTTGTTTGCGTCTTTCCAGGGTCTGCGGATACGGTATGTGTCGAATCATGTGTCGAATCAGGTCTGCAATCTGCCGCTGCCCGTCGCTACTACCCAGGCAGGCTTCCACCCGCAGGAACAGGCAGGTCAGATTCCCCGGCCACCAGTCTGCTGCCTCCAGTGCCTGGCTGAGCTGATCCAACTGCGCAGCCAGCCAAGGCGGTTGCGTACGATCCTGGCTCAGGGCCCAGTACGCGAGCCACCAGAATCGTTCTGCCCGGATTCTGGCGCACAAAGCTGCGTCCACACCCGGGTGATCTGCTGCACACAGTTCCCACAGCTGCCCGGCCAGTTCCTGGTCCCAGGGAAGCACTTCTGCAACCAGACGGAACAGGGCTGATATCAGATCGGTTTGCGGAAAACCAGTGCCCAGTACTCTCCGTTCACGTGGCAGGGGCAATGCCCCGGATGCCTGCTGCAAACCGGTCAGCCAGCCTCGTATGATGCCTCGTAAATCTGTCAGTGCAACTTCCTGCGCTTCCCATCTGATTCCGGCAGCAACCTGCAAGGCGGTGACCACACATTGCCAGTCGCCGGATGTATCTGTTCCCAGCGCGACAAAGTCGGTCGCAAACGCAGGCAATAGCTGTCGTACCAGACACTGCTTAAAACGAGTCTGGCAGGCCGCATCATCGGTCTGATAATAAGCGGTGATCAGCAGTTCGCCCCAGCTCTCGTTATAGTCCACACCCGGACCCAGTTCGCCGAGCATCCGCTGGCGACTCCAGACCGCCAGTTCTTCATCCGACGCCTGCTGCAACAACCTGATAAAGTGTGCCTTTCTGTCCATATTATCCATTCAGGTGGATTCTGCGACTGCAGCTCCGCTGCGCGCAGAATGACAGCATGCCAGATCGTAAACAAGTGCTGAAATAGCGAACCGGCATCGGCTGCTCCTGGTGCAAACGCTAACCACTGTCACGAAGCAACCTCAGAAGTCGCCCAGATAATGCAGACGCGGCTGCACTGCGTCAACTGTTCGGTTTGTATGCACATATTCTGCCAGCCCCGGCACACTATCCGCCCGGCTCCAGGGTACCTGCCCGTCTGCACTCAGAGGAACGGTACGCCCGTGGACTTCGTGCTGATAGCCCGGAAAAAAGTCCGGGCTGTTTGCTGCCTCCACCACTGTCGGTTTATGCAGCTGCTGCGCATCCAGTTCATATTCAACCGCAACCAGCCCGGCTTTATGCTGATAATCTGCTGCTCTGGCATAACCCGGTAATGCCAGATAACGCACCCAGTCCCGCGCTGTATAGTCCGGGTGCTGGCTGAACACGTCATGCAATACTACCCAGACTACCGCCTGTGGCTCATGCCGGGCTAACCAGACCAGGTTAAAGTCAGGCCGGTGTTCCTGTATAACGCGCTGCGGCCTGTTTTCTGTCTGATGCTGCAACCGTGCCAGGCTGGCTTGCATTTGCTGCAATGAAGCAAACTTTCTGCCACCCATCCAGCAGGTATACAGGGTGCGCAGATCAATCATCCGGATCAGTCGGATGGTGCCCTGCAATGTCGATATCTGGCCATACGGTGCTTCACCCCGCTGCGCATCCAGAAGCCGGGTCAGAACACGCTCCAGCCGATCATAATAGACGATCTGTTGATCCGCACTATCCGGTACCTGACCAACGACGTCATCAGCAGATTCGCATGTCAGGGCATTGATCGGTATCTGATTCCCGCAGGTCGCTGTATCCGGATGCGCTGATCGGACATCGGCCAGATCCAATGCATGATTACGCGCCAGACGACGGATGTCTGACGGATGATCCGGATGACTGGCCTGATCCAGCAGGTGTTGCAGGTACACTGCCATCGTCAGGTACGGATATGGCCATCGCCGAGCACGATGAACTTGACCGAGGTCAGACCTTCCAGCGCAACCGGGCCACGCGCATGCAGCTTGTCAGTCGAAATACCGATCTCTGCCCCAAGTCCATACTCGAATCCATCCGCGAACCGGGTGGACGCATTCACCATCACTGAGCTGGCATCCACTTCGCGCAGAAACTGGCGTGCCCGGGTGTAGTTTTCGGTGACGATGCTGTCGGTATGTTGCGAGCCATGTGTATTGATGTGGCTGATCGCCTGTTCCAGGCTGGTAACGATCCGGATTGATAAGATGGGTGCCAGATATTCGGTGTCCCAGTCTGCGTCCGTCGCTGGCACACAGACCTCTCCCAGCAGGCGACAGGTCTCCGCACAACCGCGTAACTCAACACCCTGTTCCCGATAGGCCGCAGCCAGGAGAGGCAGCAATTCTGCCGCTCGCGCCTGGTGCACCAGTAAAGTCTCCAGCGTGTTGCAGGTACCATAACGCTGAGTCTTCGCATTCAGCGCTATGGCGTGTGCCTTATCTGCATCTGCCGCTTCATCCAGATAGACGTGACAGATGCCGTCCAGATGCTTGATCACCGGCACCCGCGCCTGCTCGCTGATGCGCTGGATCAGCCCTTTGCCACCACGCGGAATGATCACATCGATGCTTTCCGGCTGGGTGATCATATGCCCGACTGCCGCACGATCTGTGGTATTCACCACCTGCACCGCGTCCGGTGTGATACTCGCCTGCTGCAGGCCCTGCCGGATACCTCGTGCGATCGCCTGATTCGAGTGGTACGCCTCGGAGCCACCGCGCAGGATGGTGGCATTGCCTGACTTGAGACACAGGGCAGCGGCATCGGCAGTGACGTTCGGACGCGATTCATAGATGATGCCGATCACACCAAGCGGTACCCGCATCCGCCCGACCTGGATGCCGCTGGGCCGGTAG
>JAHDBG010000071.1:0-3025 GCA_020630515.1 Gammaproteobacteria bacterium | reverse complement strand
GATCACACCAAGCGGTACCCGCATCCGCCCGACCTGGATGCCGCTGGGCCGGTAGTTCATGTCAAAGATTGCGCCGACCGGATCCGGCAGGGCTGCAATCTGGTGCAACCCTGCCAGCATCGTATCAATACGCGCCGGTGTCAGCTCCAACCGATCCAGCAACGCGGCTTCCAGGCCTTTTTCTGCGCCTGCTGCCAGATCCTGCTGGTTTGCTGTGTGCAGTGCAGGTCGCGCCTGATCCAGATTGTCCGCGATACAGGTCAGTGCGGCATTTTTTGCCTGGGTGGTGATGGCCGCCAGTTGTTGTGCTGCTGTTCTGGCCTGGCGTCCCAGAGTGTGCAGATAGGATGCAACATCTGTCATTTGGTGTCCTCATGTGTCAGCAATAGTGTGTCAATATTGGATAATCGGGCGAGAGTAAGCAGGGATTCCGGTATCTCGGTCAGATACAGTCTGATCGCCTGCTGCCTGGCAACATCTATCGCTTCCAGTAACAACGCCAGCGCCGCACTGTTCGCCTGAGTGACCGCACGCAGCGAGACGGTGGCGGCACCGGTGCAGGTTCTGAGCCAGGCCTCAAGCTGCGTCCAGATATCTGGCACGGTGGCAAAATCCAGACAACCGGACACGCATGCCGTGTCCGGTTGTTCCAGGATAAATTCAGCCTTCATGATGCCGGTTGGTTCTTAGCCTGCAATGCCCGGATCAGATGATCTATACCGCGCTCAATCCGGGTCGAGCGGTCACGCGACTGACCCACCCCGGCACGAATCAGACTTTTAAAGGTACTACGATAATTGGTGATCAGACTGATGCCTTCGATCACCACGTCATAGACCAGCCAGCCACGCTGCGAGTGACGATGCAGACGATAGTTAATCGGTATCGCCCGACCCTGCATATCAATCACCTGTGTCGGTGCCAGCATCTTCTGCTGATCTTTGCTGATCCGTACCGGCAGATACGCAATGTTCGGATCCGGATACAACAACAGAGTCTGCGCGTATGACCGTACCAGCAGGGTCTGAAACGCCTGCACCAGTTGTTCCCGCTGTGTCAGTGTTGCCCGGCGCCAGAAGGGTCCCATCGCTGAACGGGTGATCCGCTCAAAATCAAATACCGGCACCACCGTATGCTGAATCAGCGGATATAACAGGCCTGGATCGGCGGCAATGTCTGCACGTCGCTTCGCCAGTTCTGCGATCGTCTGATCCACCGTGTGCCTGACCACCTGTTGCGCCGCCAGTGGTTCAGCAGCCTGTGTCAGTCCAAACCAGCCTGCCAGAATACTGCCAGCCAGCCAGTAATATGCCTGTTTCATGGTGCCTCCTGGGCCTTACTGAATAAAAAGCGTCCGATCATATCTTCCAGCACCAGCGCCGACTGGGTCGTGCTGATCGTATCGCCTGGCTGCAGCAGATCGTCACTGCCACCCAGCTCCAGGCCGATATATTTTTCTCCGAGCAACCCGGCGGTTAATATCTTCGCAAAGGTATCCCGGGTAAGATGCTCACGGTAAGCGTCCTGAATCGTAAGCACAACCGCTGCTTGCAAATTGTCGGGATCATACGCAATACTATCGACCCGCCCGATGCTCACCCCGCTGAGCGTGACCGGTGCCCTGGGCTTCAGGCCACCGATATTGTCGAAATAGGCGGTAACCTGATATGACTCACCCTGATAAGTCTGACTCAGGTTGCTGACCTGAAACGCCAGAAAGCCGAAGGCACCGATTCCGGCCAGGATAAATAATCCCACTGCGGTAGCCAGATATTGTTGTTTCATCATAGTATGCCAGAGACTGAAAGGGAGTAAGGTTTTGGATATCAATCCTATTGTACAAAAAATCGCTGATCTGCGAGGGCGCGTGGCTGCGCTGAGGGGGTATCTTTGACTATCCGGCAAAGCAGGAACGATTAGAAGAAGTTCTCGGCGAACTGGAAGATCCGGATATCTGGGCACAACCGGAGAAGGCACAGGCTCTGGGTCAGGAACGTGCCTTACTGGAAGACGTGGTACTCGGAATTGATCAACTGGAGCGCACCCTCGCCGACTCGCGCGACCTGCTGGAACTGGCCGTTGCCGAGCAGGATGCTGAGACAATTCAGGTATTGACGGCTGATCTGCAGACATGCGAACAGACCGTTGCTCAGCTCGAATTTCGCCGCATGTTTCCGGGCGAGATGGACCCGAATCATGCATTTCTGGAGATTCAATCCGGTTCCGGTGGCACCGAAGCGCAGGACTGGGCCGAGATGGTATTGCGCATGTATCTGCGCTGGGGCGAGCAACATGGCTTCCGGACTGAACTGACGGAGGCCTCTGCCGGTGAGGTCGCCGGGATCAAATCCGCGACGGTGCGATTTGCCGGGGATTATGCCTATGGCTGGCTGCGCACCGAGACCGGTGTACACCGGCTGGTGCGCAAATCGCCGTTCGATTCCGGCAACCGGCGGCATACATCGTTCTGTGCAGTATTTGTCTCACCCGAGATTGATGACTCGGTTGCCATCGACATCAATCCGGCAGATCTGCGGATTGATGTCTACCGTGCCTCAGGGGCTGGTGGTCAGCACGTCAACCGAACCGAATCGGCGGTACGGATCACGCACCTGCCAACAAATACCGTGACCCAGTGCCAGAATGATCGTTCCCAGCACAAGAACAAAGACCAGGCAATGAAGCAGCTGAAGGCCAAGCTGTATGAACTGGAAATGCAGAAGCGCCGGGAGCAGGCACAGGCGGTGGAAGAGACCAAATCAGATATCGGCTGGGGCAGCCAGATTCGTTCCTATGTACTGGATGCCTCCCGCATCAAAGACCTGCGCACTCAGGTTGAAACCGGCAATACTCAGGCGGTGCTGGACGGCGATCTGGATCAATTTATCGAAGCCAGCCTGAAAAGTGGCCTGTAATCTGACCTGCTTAACAGGATGACAACATGGTTTATATCGACAATATCAGGATTCGTCAGAACTGGATCAATGAAGAAGTCGATACTATCGTATCAGATATGCAACTGGCC
>JAHDBG010000070.1 GCA_020630515.1 Gammaproteobacteria bacterium | reverse complement strand
GACTAAAAGTCACCGAAGTTTATGAACGAATGAGTCATTACGGGGCTATCGTGTCCGGTGTTTGTCATAAAACTGTCCGAAGTGTTGTACGAAAATACTTGACCACTACATTTGCTAATTCGTGATATTTTGATACTTCATTCATACTGGATCACAAAACATACTTCGCGTTACCTGACAGATTACCGGATAACTCTGACCTCGGACCAACACCATTACTTCTTACCACTGGATTACAACTATGAACCCGACCGGCCTGTTTCTGATCATCTTTGTCGGTGCACCGCTGCTGGAACTGTATGTGCTGATTGAAGTCGGCAGCCAGATTGGCGCCAGCTGGACCATCCTGTTGTCCATACTGACCGCCGCTCTCGGTGGCTGGCTGGTGCGTACGCAGGGGTTTTCAGTTGCGTTTCGCGCACAGCAGCAAATGCAGCAGGGCACACTACCCGCTCTGGAGCTGATGGAAGGCACCACCCTGTTAATCGTCGGCTTTGCACTCCTGTTGCCAGGCTTTATCACCGATGTGATCGGCTTTTTGTTACTGATCCCGACCATCCGCCGTCATGCCATCCTCCGGATACTGCAGCAACGCGGCATATTGCGGCCCGGCACAACCCGCGCACAGGCATCGCAGCAATCTCATTACATAGAAGGCGAATTTCGCCGCGAAGATACCCGCCCTTAAACGACACGCGCAACCGTGGTGATGTTGCCGCCTCACTGAAAGGCGTTACTCCCATTCGATGGTGGCAGGTGGCTTGCTGGAGATATCGTAGACCACGCGCGAAATGTCAGCG
This sequence comes from Gammaproteobacteria bacterium, assembly GCA_020630515.1. Taxonomy (GTDB): domain Bacteria; phylum Pseudomonadota; class Gammaproteobacteria; order Chromatiales; family Chromatiaceae; genus JAHDBG01. The sequence goes on along the minus strand of JAHDBG010000070.1, from coordinate 5,322 downwards.
ATTTCGTTCATCATCCGGCGCGATACCTGTTCCAGGAAGGCATAAGGCAGTTGTGCTGATTCAGCCGTCATAAAGTCGATCGTCTTCACTGCCCGCAATGCAATCACAGGACCGTAGCAACGGGCATCACCCACAACACCGACCGATTTCACCGGCAGGAGGACTGCAAACGCCTGGCTGACTTCGTGGTACAAATCAGCCAGGTGCAACTCTTCGATAAAGATCGCATCGGCCTGACGTAATAAGTCAGCAGATTCTGCTGTCACTGCTCCCGGGATGCGCACACCCAGCCCGGGCCCGGGGAACGGATGGCGCCAGATCATCGCCTCCGGCAGACCCAGCTCGACGCCGATACGACGGACTTCATCTTTGAATAAGTCACGCAGTGGTTCCACCAGTTGTAGCGGCATCTGTTCCGGCAGACCACCGACATTATGGTGCGATTTGATCACATGCGCCTTACCTGAGGCCGCACCAGCGGATTCAATTACATCGGGATAAATGGTGCCCTGTGCCAACCAGGTTACATTCGTGAGTTGTTCCGCCTGCTCAGCAAAGATCTGTATGAACAGGTTACCGATGATTCTGCGCTTTTGTTCCGGATCAGCAATACCCGCCAGTGCTGCAAAAAAACGCGCCGCAGCATTCACCCGGATCACCCGGATACCCTGTTGCTGAGCGAAGGTGTCCATCACCTGATCACCTTCATGCAGCCGCAGCAAGCCGTTATCGACAAAGATACAGGTCAGACGATCGCCGATCGCGCGGTGTAACAGGAAGGCGACGACTGATGAATCGACACCGCCGGACAGACCCAGCACCACGCGACCCTGCGGGCCAATCTGCGCCTGTAACTGCGCTATCGTGTTCTGTACGATATTGCCTGGCGTCCATAACCGGTCGCAGCCACAGATTTGATGCACGAAGCGGGCGAGCATTGATTCACCCTGCTGTGTCTGCGTCACTTCCGGATGAAACTGGATGCCGTACCACTGGCGTTTTTCATCTGCAATGGCAGCGATGGGCGCATTGTCGGAACGTGCTATGACACGGAAGCCCGGAGGCAGCTGTTCAACCCGGTCGCCGTGGCTCATCCAGACATCCAGGCTCAGATCATCACCGGCCGGTGCCAGCAGCACGGACGAACCAGTCGTATGCACCTGAGCATAACCATACTCATGTCGGGTCGCGGTGCTGACCTGCCCACCCGATCGGGTCGCCAGTGTCTGCATCCCGTAACAGATACCGAGTATGGGCACGCCCTGTGCAAATACCGCGTCCGGTGCACCCGGCGCGTCCACTGCAGTCACCGACTCCGGCCCACCGGACAGGATGATGCCGCGTGGGCAGGCCGCCAGAGCCTGCGCACAATGGTCGTAGGGCCAGATCTCACAAAACACACCCAGTCCACGAATGCGACGTGCGATCAGTTGTGTATATTGCGAGCCGAAATCAATGATCAGGATGCGTTGTGCCTGGATATTGGATGAGGTCATAGCTTGATCGGTGATACTGAGGATGGATCGGCGGACAGGTCGGCTATTATCTGCTGTACACAGGTGTTGAGCGGTACCGTTGCATGGTCAGCTGTGCCACGTCGCTGATATTCCACTGCACCCTGCTGCAGGCTGCGTCTGCCCAGCACGATCCGGCAGGGTATGCCGATCAGGTCGGCATCGGCAAACATCACGCCCGGACGCACATCCCGGTCATCCAGCAGCACCTCAATGCCGGCGGCACTGATATCTGCGTACAGAGCCTCAGCGGCCTCACGCACCTCCGGTACCTTGTGTTGTTGTATCGGCAGTATCGCCACCTGGAACGGCGCGATACTGACCGGCCAGCGGATGCCTTGTGCATCATGATGTTGTTCTATCGCGGCTGCCACCAGACGGGACACGCCAATGCCATAGCAGCCCATGGTCAGCGGGATATTTCTGCCTTGTTCGTCCAGCACCTGCGCATGCAGCTGTTCACTGTAGGCGGTACCCAGCTGGAAGATGTGTCCGACTTCGATGCCTCGCGCCAGTCGCAGCCGGCCCTGCCCGTCCGGGCTGGGATCGCCTGCGGTCACATCGCGCAGATCAGCGACAGGAGGCAATGGAAGGTCGCGGCCCCAGTTCAGGCCAAACCAATGCTCACCTTCGACGTTGGCACCAACACTGAAGTCGTGTACCACCGCAGCTGCCCGGTCAACGATCACCGGTAGCAGCAGTGCCAACGGGCCGAGCGAACCAGGCCCGGCACCGACTGTTGCCCGAATCGTGTCAGCATCCGCCATCTGCAACGGTGTCGCCACCTGTGGCAGCTTCGCGGCCTTGATCATGTTCAGGGTATGATCGCCACGTATTACCAGAGCAATCAGTTCATGCTCGCTGTCCGCCGTGGCATGGACAATTAAGGTCTTCAGTGTACGTTCTGCCGGGATCTGAAATTGTGTGACTAGGTCAGCGATAGTCTTCACCCGAGGCGTTGCCTGACGACGTTTTGGTTCGGTAGGCGCAGGTGCCTGTGACTGCGGGCTGATCGCTTCGGCCAGTTCGATATTCGCGGCATAATCGCTGGTGTCAGAAAAGGCGATCACATCTTCACCGGCGTCGGCCAGCACATGAAATTCGTGCGAGGCATTGCCGCCAATACTGCCGTTATCAGCAGTCACCGCGCGAAAATCCAGTCCGCAACGTTGCAGGATCCGGGTATAGGCAGCGTACATCGCAGCATAGGTGTGTTGCAGTGATGCGGTATCAGTATGGAAAGAATACGCATCCTTCATCAGAAACTCGCGCGCACGCAGGATACCGAAACGCGGACGGCGTTCGTCGCGGAATTTGGTTTGTATCTGATAAAAATTAACCGGTAGCTGACGATAGCTGTGGAGTATGTTACGAGCCAGATCGGTGATAATTTCTTCGTGGGTCGGGCCGAGACAGAAATCACGCTGATGCCGATCCTGCAGACGCAGCAGTTCGGGACCATATTTTTGCCAGCGCCCGGACTCCTGCCACAATTCTGCTGGTTGTACGGCAGACATGAGCAGTTCCACAGCTCCGGCACGGTTCATTTCCTCACGCACGATCGCCTCAATCCTGCGCAGAACACGCAGCCCCAGCGGTAACCAGGTATACAATCCACTAGCAAGTTTTCGGATCATGCCCGCACGCAGCATCAACTGATGACTGATAACCTCTGCATTTGCTGGTGTTTCTTTCAGAGTGTGTAGCGGAAAGGCGGAAGTACGCATAATCAGCTCGGATCAGGTGTGGCGCGTGGCCGGCTGTTATCCGGCGGTGGTGTCGTAGCCTTCGGTTGTGTCAGCTCCGGCTTGTTCACTGGTCGTTCCGGAACTGATTTCGGTTTTGTATAGACTGGCTCTGCGCGCAATAAGATACCCATCTTCGGGTGATCCAGATAGTGCAGATCGTTACCTTGCAAACGTCGCTGCATCGCAATCCGGTAGGTCTGCTGTGTGCCCTGTAACAGCCAGTCTGCCGTAAAATGCAGGAAACGTCTGCGGCCCATATGCACCAGGCCACGCAGATTGTCCGTTGCGATCTGATGCCATCGGTCGTGCCTGCGCCCGGCAACCTGCTGTTGCCAGCGGGTGTGCGCTAAAATAGTCAGACCCTGGTTACGTAATGTGTCAGCAACCTTCGCCAGCCGCTTGTATTTTACCAGCCGCACTCCGCGTGCCTGTGCGCTCAGTATATCGCCTGCGGCACTATCCCAGTCCGGCTCTCCCGGCTCTGTCGGCCAGTACTCGACATCTTCTGCCGCCGGCTGCTCCGGATAGGCGAAAGCCAGCAGCTCTATCGTATACCAGCGCGCTGCTGCGGTGGTGCTGAAAACACAGAATATGGCCAGCCAGATAATCATCTTCATCAATACACAGTCCCTCAAGGCACCTCTGAAAAACGACTTGTCTCTCTCAGGGGTAAATGGGTCAGCCACCATTTATCCAACCGAAACAAGCGAGAACCGCACCCGGCAGATCCACTTCTCAGCGCAGAACCTCGCGCAGGCTATTCGCTGTCGGTACGCGTTGCGACCAGCATTGCAACGTTGCTATATCTGCCCGAGCTAACTGGCGGCGTATGTCATCATTTAATAATGCACTCATGTAAGTTGCCTCCTCCGGATAACGTTGGGTATATTCACGACGCTCTGCCTCTGCCTCTGCCTAAATCGCAGGCAATATACGCAAAATTGAGATAAGTCCTGTACTCGCTGCCAAGCTTCAGTTCTGTAGCATAACAACTACGCCGCAGAAACACCACGACCGGTACGATGCGGCCAGTCTTAAACATATCGGCCAGATACAGACAATACAGCATACAAGGCCCCTCTGCAGGCGTTGTGAGCAAGGCAAAGACAGGGCCGGTGCTGTCACAGACACAGCCGGATTGCCTCCGCCAGTGTCTGCACCTGCGGGCGGGTCATCATGGTCACATGCGTGCCGGGTACCTGAATTTCATGCACCGGTGCGTCCGCATCCCAGCCCCGATGCGGACGATCATCCACAAAAGTGGCTGTGGCATCCGGCTCACGGGTTTGTTCGCTGGCGCGGAACAGATGTATCGGACAGGTCAGTTTTGCCTGTGTCTGATATCCCGCATGGCCCTGCGTGGTTGCCCGGTAGGTCTGCACCCAGCGGCGCAGGGTGGCGACCGTGTCTGTTGCGGTAAAGACGATCTCGCGCTGCTGTAACCAAGTCAGTACCTACGTACAGGCCTGTTCCGGCTCCAGTGCCTGCAGGTCAGTCAGGGTGTAGGGTGCTGTCTGCCCGGTTAATTCGGTGAAGACCTGCAACAGGCTCCACAGCTGATACGCATCACTGCCATCATCCAGTGGATCCTGCCGGTGATGCTGCGGATCCGGTGCACCCGTATCCAGAATGCCGAGTAACGCCACGATTTCTCCGGCCGCCTCCAGCTGGTGTGCCAGCTCAAACGCGACCCGTCCACCGGATGAGTGACCGAGGATGCGATAGGGTCCGCCGGTTGCAGGCCGGGTGTCTGCAGGGCATAGATCGGCTGTTGCTGGCCCAGGGCGGCAGCGAGGGGTTGCAGATACAACACAGAGCCGATCGCACCCGGCAAGATATAGATCGGTGTGTCCTCGCCCCGGGTCTGCATCGGAACACAATTCGACCAGACCGGGCAGGTTGTCGTCCTGGCTTGGCGGATCCAGTCGGCCAGCGCGGCGACTGTTGTGTGCTGAAACAGTATGGCCACCGGTAGCTGAATATCAAATTGTTGCCGGATCAGACTGACTAGTGGTTTGGAATCATCAGAAAAACGACTTACTAATTTATAATTTTAGGAT
>JAHDBG010000069.1 GCA_020630515.1 Gammaproteobacteria bacterium | reverse complement strand
ACGATTAGCAAGTGTAAATCAAATTCAGCTGTTTCCTGATTGAAAGGAAACTGACTAACAGTGAGGTCTCCGTAGAAGGTGCTTTGCCCGGCAGGCTGTCTGTTGTGCATTGTGACCATCACCTGAAAGAGCGGGTGACGACTCATATCTCTTTCATTTTCAAGTTCTGCTACCAGCTTCTCGAACGGGATATTCTGGTTGGCATAGGCACCCAATGTCACTTCGCGCACCCGTTGTAATAATGCGGACCAGGTCGGGTTACCTGAGAGGTCAGTGCGTAAGACCAGTGTGTTGACCACAAATCCAATCAGGCCCTCAAGCTCAACCTGATTACGATTATTAATAGGTGAACCGACAATAATGTCTTCCTGAGCGGTGTAACGGTAAAGCAAAACCTTAAACGCGGCTACCAGTGTCATAAACAGGGTGACACCCGCCTGCTGGCTCTGGATTCTGAGTGCTCTGGTCAATCTTTTTTCCAGCCGCAGAGGTTCGGATGCTCCCTGATAAGTCTGTACTGCCGGATGCGGTCGATCAGTCGGTAACGACAGTACAGAACACTCTCCACCAAGCTGCTGACGCCAGTAATCCAATTGGGAGTCATAGGCACCGCTGATATATTGTGTTCGTTGCCAGTCAGCAAAATCGGCATATTGCAGCGGCGGTTCCGGCAATGGTTCATCAGCCTGGTATGCTGTTGTCAGATCCTGAACAAACAGCTGCGCCGACCACGCATCAAAGGCGATATGATGGATGACGATCAGTAAGATATGTTCCTGATGAGACAGGCGCAGCAAGGTGGTACGGAACAGGTTTTTACTCAGGTCGAACGGCTGTCGGATTGTGTGTGCGAGCAGATTGTCTGTCTGTTGTGCTCGTTCGCTGGCAGAGAGGTTGCTCAGATCGACAAGCGGTAACCGAAGCACTTGTGTGGTTCTGATCCGTTGTACGGGCTGTCCATCAACGGTGGTAAAGGTCGCCTGCAGGACTTGGTGTCGCTGGACAATGTCAGATAACGCTATTTCCAGAGCAGATAAATCCAGTGGCCCGTTGAGGCGCAGCGTTAAGGGGCGGTTGTAGGCGGGACTATCCGGCTCTAGCTGAGCCAGGAACCATAATCGCTCCTGTGCAAACGAAAGCGGATACATCTGTTGATCAGCCCGCTGCCGAATACGGTTTCCTGCATCATCAGCTGACGCTGTCAGCCGCTGCGCCAGCAAGGCTTGTTTGGCTGAGGAAAGCCTGGCCCGGCGGGCCTGTCGCTGTGCTTCTGAAGTCATACTCCGCGTCTCATTGATCTTCTGAAATTTTTCCGTAATCGAGCTTGATAATGCGATCTGCAACATCAAAGTACTGGTCGTCGTGGCTGATAACGATAATCAGTTTGTTTCTGGCCTTCAGTTCTGGCAGGAGCTGACGATAAAAAATCTCTCTGAAGACCGGGTCCTGACTGGCCGCCCATTCGTCGAAGATATAAATCGGGCGGTCTTCCAGGTAAGCAGTCAGCAGGGCAAGTCGTTTGCGTTGTCCGGTAGAGAGGTTAGTCGTGGAAAGATGGCCATGTTTAATGCTGACTTTGTGTTCGAGTTGTAGCTTCTCAAGATAATAACGAGCCTTCTGGTCCAGGTTGGTTTCTTCCAACCCCAGCAGTTGTTCGAAAAGATAAAAGTCGGCAAAGACCAGTGAGAAATGCTGACGGTATGCTGCACGATTCTGTGCGCTGACTGGTGTACCATTGAGGCGAACTTCTCCATGTTCCGGCGTGTACAGGCTTGCCAGGGTCTTAATGAGGGTGGTTTTGCCGCTACCATTGCCACCTGTCAGGAAGATGAGTTCCCCGGAATGCAGGGTGAGGTCGAGCGGACCCAGAGTAAAGTGGCGGTCATCTGAATCAGATGTGTAGGTATGCGTGACCCCCCGCAATTCCAGGTGCACGTTGGTGTGCAGGGTGCGCTGTTGTAACACTGATATCTCATCAGGAGTTTCCAGAGTAAAGCCCAGCGACTCAATTTTTTTAAGCGTGACTTCGGCTGTGCTCCAACTGGGAAATGCATTTAAGAAGCGGGCGACATAAGTCTGCATATAGAGTGCCACCAGTGTATAACCTGTCAGAATATCAGGGCTTGTCCTGCTGATGGCGGCGAGACCAAACAGTCCCAGAATAAAGATAAAATAGAGACTCTGGCTCCAGGTTGTGGCGACTTCATGCCAGGTCCGACCAGTAATCAGCTTCTTCTGAAAAGCGACTGCGACAGGTTCCAGAAGCTCATGTAAAAAAGTGTGGCGTCGTCGCTGGTGCAGCTTGAGTTCTTTGATGCCTTCTGTGAGGGCCTTAAAGTGCTCAAATCTCTGATCCTGTAGCTTGAGTGCTTGTGCGAATACCTGCTTGCCTTTCTGTTGTAATATCCGATGGCCAAATGTTGCTGGTGCAATCAGCAGCAGTAAGATCAGCAGAGCAAGTGGAGAAAGCCAGGCCAGGTAGACTGAACACGCCACCATAATAGCCGTGCTGATGCAGAGAGATGGAATCTGATGGAGTGCCTGACTGATATGCCTGACATCCTCAGTCAGCATGGACAGAAGTCGGGGGGAGCCGGTTTCTTCAAGGTGGCGTAAGGGTGTGTTCAGAATCTGCCGTGACAGATTCATGCGTAAGTGGTAACTGCTCCAGGCCGTTAAGCGAATCAGCAACCACTTGGCCAGTAACTCTGCAAGAAGCACCACCACCACCAGTCCTGCGAAATAACCGATAAAGACAAAGCCCAGTGGATCCGGACTGGTCAGTCGCTGACCGATCAGTGCCACCAGTGATGCACTGCTGATACCCGCAATAAAACTGATTATGATGGCCAGGGCGAGCATCGCCTTATTGTGCCGGATAATGTAACGCAGGAGCTTCATGAACCAATATTTTCCGGGAAGGATGAAGTCTTCAGGGGCAATAGGTCAGATATATGTTTCTGCAAACACACATTTAACCTATTGACAGAAAATCTGACATACTAATGATCGGTATATCTTCAATGTCTCCTAATACCAAAAAATCCTTATCCCCGGTAATTAACATTTCTGCTTTCCCAGCAACTGCCACATCCAGAAATTTATTGTCCCATTCATCACGGCAGCAAGTGAAATGCTGTTCTGGTGTGACGATATCAGCAGATTCAGCATAGAGGTCCAGAGTAATGGATCGCTGATTTCTCTCAAGATATGGATCAAATTTTGCGCTCAGAAGTGTGTTTTCCAGTTCTTGAAGTGTTGCATGAGAAAAAAGAAAACGACCACCTATCTGTTCGATATTTCTGATGCCCTGGTAGGGTGTGCCGCGCCATATGGCGGCACTGATAAACAAATTTGTATCGACTACAAAACGCTTATTTCTGTTCATAGAGTAACTGGTTCAGGGTTGCTTCCGTTAGCCCATTGGCTTTTGCCTGCTGATGGTTTTTCTCCAGTTGTTTCAAGAGCCTGGAATGCTTACTACCCATAGCCTGATATTGATGGGGTGGTAGCATCACCACAACAGACTCTCCATGATTGGTGATTTCTACAGGCTCTGTTTGCGCTTGCTGTAGACCGGTTTCCGGTCGTTGATTGAATTCGGTAGAGGATATTTGTTTGAGTGTCATTGCTGATTTCACCTGTAGTAGTTATGAATGGTGTCAGAACTCCGACATTGCCGTTGTTCATAGTCTATAACATCGTTATTCTTTACGGACTAACCAGGGGTAAAAATGATTCAATCAGGCTGCTGGTATGTTGTTGCAGAGCTAGGCCCGGAACAGCACAGGCCTGGGCGAGGCCAATGCCTAGGTTACCCGAACTGGATTCGATGATCGTGCTGCCGGAGTCAATGTCTCCTCTTGCCCACGCATTTTGCAGCATGTTGAGGGCAGGGCGGTCTTTCACACTGCCGCCCGGATTAAACATTTCCAGCTTGGCGAACAGGTGAAAATGAGCCTGCGGGAACACCTGTTCCAGTTGTATCAGGGGCGTATGACCAATCGTTGTCAGGATGCCGCGCGGGTGTATCATGTTGACTCGTTACAGGCCCGTCCGTATTGTCCATGGCCACTGGCCAGATTTAGCAATTTCCTCAGCTCCCCGGGGGGCATGACTTCTCGCTGATGAATCTTGGCCAGTTCATGTATGCGGCGTAAGAGATCAATATTGCGTGCTAATCTGGTCTGGCCGTTGTTATGCCAGATGTTGTCTTCGATGCCAACTCTTACCCCGCCACCGGAAGCAATGGCCATTGCATTCATCATCAGTTGCGCCTTACCAAGTCCGGCTAGGCTCCAGTAGGTATCCGGAGGTAAATCATTGATCATGATCCCGGTATGCAATAAATTTGCCTGGGCGTTTGCAATATTACCGGACAGCAGATTGAAATAGTGTGGTGGCTCAAGTAGCCCTTTTCTTTTCAGATATCGGGCATAGTTAATCATGCCGGCATCGAAGGCCTCGAGTTCCGGCAAAATGCCCCGGCGTTTCATTTCGTGTGCCAGCCTTTGTATGATCTCAGGCGGATTCAGGCTGGTGGCCTGATTAAAGTTGAGCGAACTCAGGGTCAGGCTGCCCATATCCGGTTTGACGTTGCCTGTGAGCTGCAAAGGTTCGGCCCGCTTTGCAAATTCCTGACAGTTGCGCCCGCTCAGAGAGACACAGATGACGAGCTCTGCAGAAAACGCACGGATTCCGGCGATGATCTCCCGATACACTTCACCCCGATGGGTGGGTTCGCCATGTTCATCCCGGGCATGCAGATGAACCATGGTAATACCCATCTCCATCGCTTCATGCACATCTTCCACAATCTCCTGCACACTGATTGGCACATAAGGTGTCATCTTTCTGGTCGGAATCATGCCCGTCGGGGTAAAGTTGATTATCAGCTTCATCAGTTAACTTCCGTTACATATGAATTCAGGACACTTTGTTTGCCAGTTGTAGTGCTTCTTCTTCTGTGAGCGCTTCTATTTCGGACAGTAGCATCTCTTCGATCAGGTTTGCCTGGTCCGCCAGAGTCGGTTCGTGAAAGATGGCTGGCAAGGGTAACTCAATTGAAAAAGCCGCCCGGACTCGTGCCACAACCTGACCGGCCATCAGGGAATCCCCCCCGGAGGCAAAGAAGTTGTCGAATCGCCCGATTTGCGCCTGACCTGATACTTCTGCCCAGATGCCAGCCAGCGTTTTTTCTATCGGGCCAGCAGGTGCGACATACGCAGATTTGAGTTGATCAGCCAGCTTTGTGGCCAGTCCGATGCGTTGCAATTTACCCGTTGGCCCTTTAGGAATCTCGTCCACCAGTAAGATCTGCGTCGGCACCTTATAGTCAGTCAGATGATTGAAGGCAAACTGACGCAGTTCTCTCGCGGTGGTGGTGGTGGCACCTGCCTTGAGGATCACGGCTGCTGCGACATCCTCACCCAGGCTGGTGTGTGGCACGGCAAAGGTGACGGCTTGCTTGACCTGTGGGTGTTCCAGTAAGGCTTCATCCACTTCTCTGGGCGCGATATTTTCACCGCCCCGATTGATCATCTCCTTGAGACGCCCGGTGATGAACAGGTAGCCATCAGCATCAACATAGCCCTGATCACCGGTGCGAAACCAGCCGTTGGTGAAGGCCTTCCGATTCGCTTCCGGATTATTCGCGTAACCCGGAGTGACATTTATCCCGCGAATCACAATCTCGCCGATTGCACCCTGTTTCAGCAAATCGGGTTCCGCTTCATGCATGATGGCGACTTCCGGCCCGGCAGGCAGGCCGACCGAACCGGGTTTGCGCTGGTGTGGCGGCAGCGGATTACTCGCCATCTGATGAGCAGCTTCTGTCATGCCATAGGCTTCGATCACGGGTGCGTTGAACTGTTCTTCCAGCTGCACCATCACCTGCGGTGGCAAAGAGGCAGACGATGAACGAATAAAGCGTAATGAAGAACAGGTGGTCGTTGGGTTATAACGGGGTGCATTGGCCAGAATGGCCTGATGCATCGTGGGTACAGCGGTGTACCAGGTGGGTTGAAATGTTGCCATCCAGGTAAAAAACTGCCTGGTGTCAAACCCTGGTGTACAAACCAGGCTGCCACCAGACGCCAGTGATGCCAGCGTGGCGGCGATTAAGCCATGAATGTGAAACAGCGGCATCACGTTCAGGCAGCGGTCCTGCTCCGTCAGCTGCAGTGTGGTGCTGATATGGTGGGCGGA
>JAHDBG010000068.1 GCA_020630515.1 Gammaproteobacteria bacterium | reverse complement strand
TCTCAATGCCTCACAGATTTTATGTAAATTATTATCATATTGCGCGGCATGTGCCTGACAATAGTACCTGATTTCTTCGACAACAGGATCATCTATCATGACTCAATTCCAAGCTCTTCGGGTGAACATAAAACACCATAGTCAATCGTTGTGTTGCAGCAACAGAATCCCCTGCCGCAATTTCTTTCCTGACTAATACCGAAATAAAGATATCAAACTCGGCTTGTGATGATTGCCACCATTCAATAGTGAGGGTTTGACGAGCCGATTTCACCACATCGCGACTGGGGCGAGCAGTTAAGTAACTAATAACCGAGGATTCAATATAAACTGAGCTTTTCATTGCCTGATTATACGACAGACTGGCCCTTGGTAGCTATTCTGACTCCCGACTGAGTATAAACTGCCATTGTGCCGGTGTGACCGGCATCACTGATAATCGATTGCCTTTTCGTACCAGCGGCAGACCCTGTAGTTCACGGTCTGCATAAGGCTTCAGTTCGCGTAGTGTGATGGTGTGCGTCAGGGTGCGCTCATGCTGCACATCCACCATATACCAGCGTGGGTTTGCCGGGTCGCTTTTCGGATCGTAATATTTTTCGTCCGGATCGAATGCAGTGTGATCAACATAGCCGGCGCGTGTGATCTGCATGATCCCGACAATACCTGGTTCAGCACAGTTGGAATGATAAAAAAATGCGCGATCACCGACCTGTATCTGGTCGCGTAACATGTTGCGTGCCTGGTAGTTACGCACCCCTTCCCAGTAAGTGGTCCGGTCTGCGACCAAATCATCAATACTATACACAGTCGGTTCGCATTTCATTAACCAGTAGGCCATCCGGTTTTCCTGAGAAAAGAGCTGGCACGAGCCTGAACAGCTCGTGCACAGGTGGCAGGATACCCTGAAAATCAGGGCAGATCTCAGTCTAACGACCAGGGTGACCTAGGCGCTGAACCGACATTGATGATACCGATCTGGTTACCCATCCGGGTCTGTACCGCCGGTGACAGCATCCCTTTGGAAAATAACAGGATATTTAATGAGCCGCCGTAGAAAAAGTTACCGAGCTTGGTTTTACCCTTCTGAATGTCACCACCAACCTTGAAACAATTCACCCGATCAGTCTCTTTACTGTCACAGGTATTCAGCACAATTGAGCCGACTGAGTTAAGTCCGACCGGAATGGACGCGACATAACCGGTCAGGTCTTCCGGCCATTTACCCGGCAGATTTTTATAGCTGACTTCAGCGACGATCACACCACGCTGGAATGCCTGGAACTGACTGAAATCCGTGCCGGCCCGACCGACGTTTCCATCAGTTGGCACCCAGTTCGGAAAATCAGGATAACCGAACACACTGGGGGTTCCGGCAGTGCCTGATGCGACGATCTCGGCATGGATGACCTTACCATCAACCGGCGCATGGAAGTGGTGGTAGGTATTCGGCATCAGAACACAGGCCAGACCACTGCCACCGATAAACTTCTGTTTCAGGTCATCCGGTAAACTCCCGAGCATATCGTGGACTGAGATCGGAATATTCTTGACATCCAGCACCGTATTCAGCTGCAGCGGATTGTTCACGAATTCACGTTTATAAGCCCCTGAGTACTGCAGGATTTGTACCAGTGGATTCATGATACAGTCGGTTGGTGCCACAACCGTATAATCACGCGTCGGCATGGTTACCGGGCGACTGGGGTAATTGCCCTGTTTGTCTGTTTTGAGATTACGGGAAAAAAACTGATTCCAGCTCGCATAATCCCCGGGATCGGTCTTGACGTAATCATCAATTTCGATACGAGGGTCCTGAATCCATTCGGATACGGTTTCAGCAGATTCCGAGCTGTCCATATATATCCGGTACTCAGCATTCCACTGATTCAGAAATTCCGGACCGATCGCCAGAGTTGATCTGGGGGCAGACGGGTTACGTCCCTGCACAAAGTCGATCCCGGCCGGGTTTTTGTAATAGACCCAGGCAAAGTACAGGATCGGATCCAACGCATTATCCGATGTGCCTTCAATCTGAGGTGGTTCAACACACCATTTCTTAAACAGACCGTTCATCTTCAGGTACAGGCCCTTACCACTGCCCACACTTTTCCATGGGTTGGTGCTGGATCCACCATAGGTATAGCCTGCCGGCAGATCAACTAGGCCGGCATAGACCTGATCAAATGCATCACGCACTACCGGGTCGGTTGTATAGTGTTGTTCTAAATAGGCCAGCGAACCAGCACAGGGTGAGTCCTCGGCGAGCACCTGGCCTGATATGCCCAGTACAGGCAGTGACATTGCGCCTGACAGGACGGCAGCACGCACAGTGGAGTTATTTATGTTGAACATGAAGTGTTCTCTTTTTATCGTTGATAAATAACACAATCTGGTATCAGACTGTGTCGCGACACTTCAGGACGATTCGTTCCTGAGGTGTTTGTGACACACACTGCTTTGACCACAGTGTATGTGCTGTATGGTTCAATCAGACCGGATCAATATCTAGGCTCCAGCTGACACCGTTTGGTATCGGTTGAGTCTGCACATAATGTCGCAATGCCCGGGCCAGGTCCTGCACACATCGTCGCCGGGCGGATTGTAACAGTAAGTGTATCCGGTATCTGCCCACCCGGCGCGCCATCGGCGCTGGTACCGGGCCCCAGCAGGTGACTTCAGTGGCCTGTTGTTGCACCCAGGCGGCGATCTGTTGCAGAAACTGTTCCGGCAGCTCAGGCTTTTTCGCCTCCGCTCTGATCAGTACCTGATGCGTATAGGGTGGATATCCCGCCGCCTGGCGTTCCGCCAGAGCGACCTGCGCGAAGGCTGGATAGCCTTCGCGTAACAATGTCTGCCAGACCGGATGTTCCGGATGCCGCGTCTGGATTAACACCCGTCCGGGTCGGTCGCCCCGACCCGCGCGACCTGCGACCTGCATCAGTAATTGTGCCATGCGTTCACTGCCGCGAAAATCGGCACTATACAGTCCGCCGTCTGCATTCAGGATGCCGACCAGTGTCACGCGGGGGAAATGATGTCCTTTTGCCAGCATCTGGGTGCCGACTAAGACAGCCGCTGCAGCGGCATGTACCTGATCCAGCAGGGCCTGCAGGCTGCCTTTCCGGCTGGTTGCATCCCGGTCTATGCGCAATAACGGCGTATCCGGAAACCGGTCACGCAGAAAATCACCGACCTTTTCAGTGCCCTGTCCCAGCGGATGCAGATCATACGCTGCACAAGCCGGGCACTGGCGTGGTATCGTCTGCTGTGCCCCACAATGATGGCAGCGTAACACGCCTTGCGACCGGTGCATGGTCTGATATGCATCACATTGTGCACATTCGGAGATCCAGTCACAACTGTAACAGGTCAGTACCGGTGCATAGCCGCGCCGGTTGATAAAGATCATCGCCTGCTCGCCTGCGGCCAGGGTCGCCTGCAATGCGGTCAGTAATGGTGCCGACAAGCCAGCTGATAAGGGCTGATCACGAATATCCAGCAGTTGCAGTTCTGGTGGCAGTGCGATTCCGGCTCGATGCTGTAATCTGAGCCGCTGATAGCCCCGGCAGGTGACATTGTGGATACTTTCCAGTGAGGGTGTGGCAGAACCGAGTACTACCGGACAAGCTGCCCGCTGGGCCCGGGCCACGGCCATATCACGCGCTGAATAACGCAGCCCGTCCTGTTGCTTATACGCCGGTTCGTGTTCTTCATCCACGATCACGATACCCAGATGTGGTACCGGATTCAGCACAGATGAGCGGGTACCAACCACAAACGGGGTCAGACCGAGGCGTACCTGATGCCAGGCGCGTTCGCGCTCGGTCTCATTCAGTCCCGAGTGTAACACACTTACTCCGGTGGTAAAACGCTCGGTAAAGCGTTGCTGCAACTGGGGTGTCAGCGCAATTTCGGGCACCAGCAGCAATAC
This sequence comes from Gammaproteobacteria bacterium, assembly GCA_020630515.1. GTDB lineage: Bacteria > Pseudomonadota > Gammaproteobacteria > Chromatiales > Chromatiaceae > JAHDBG01. The sequence continues at coordinate 2,601 of JAHDBG010000068.1, read as the reverse complement.
ACTCTGCTGCCGTGCCAGCACTTGTTGTGCCAGTTGCAGATAGACCTCCGTCTTGCCGCTGCCAGTCACGCCCTCCAGCAGAAAGACGGCAAACTGGCCCAGCCGCGCCTGTACTGCCTGGATCGCAGCCTGTTGTTCCGCATTCAGCGGGTAGTCGGCGGTGCGACACGCCGGTGCGGCGGATTGCGCCGGGGCCAGCGCCTTACGCCGTTTACGCAACCGTACCGGTAGCGCGGCAAGGATCACTTCTCCCGGCGGATGCTGATAATAACGCGCAACCCAGTCCAGATAGACCAGATCGGCGGTATTCAGTAATGGTTTTTCATCCAGACATTGCAGCACCCGTCGTAACTTCGCTGCGGTCACAGTGGTGCGTGCCACGTGTGCAACGACCACCCCGATCTTACGCGTCCGGGCAAACGGCACCAGCACCCGGCAACCTGGCTGACATTCTGCCCCTTCCTGTGGTGGCAGATAGTCGAAATGATGATAAAAAGGGCCATTTAATGCCACAGACAGGTAATAATACGGCATAACAAGCTTATGATCCGGCCAGCAGGGCGCGTAGTCCGGCAATGCTGGATTGTGCCCGTTGTGTGCGTTCTTCTGTGCTGGTGGCAACACCATGGCCTTCCCACGCGATATCCTGTTCTGGTAATTCGCGCAGAAAGCGGCTTGGCTCACAGTTGATCCACTCACCACCACGCCGCCGTTTTTTGGCAGTGGTGATCAGTAAGTGGCGTTGTGCCCGGGTGAGGCCGACATAGGCGAGCCGTCGTTCTTCTTCAATTTTGTCTTCATCGATACTGGTCTGGTGTGGCAATAAACCTTCTTCCATACCCACCAGAAACACGGTCGGAAATTCCAGCCCCTTCGCCGCATGCAGGGTCATCAGCGCAACCCGATCGTTCTGTTGTTCGTCATCCTGGCGTTCCAGAATATCCATCAGTCCCAGATGGGCAACAATATCGCTGAGCGATTCCCCTTTGTAGTCTTCGCCCTGCAATCGAGTCAGCCAGTCCACCAGCTCACGCACATATCCCCAACGTTTTTCGGCCTGTTTCGGATTGCTGCTGGTTTGTTGTAACCAGTCCTGATAATCCATGTCGGTCAGGAGCTGTTCCATCACCACATCAGGGGCTGCATGTGTGGCCAGTTGCTGCAGACCGATCAACCATTGCCGGAAGGTACGCAGGTGATGCAACGAACGCCCTGCGATCTGTTGTTCCAGACCAAACTCATCTATTGCATCAAACAACGCGACCTGACGTTCAGATGCATAATCAGCCAGCTTCTGCAAGGTAGTCGGGCCGATTTCACGACGTGGTGTGTTGATAATGCGCAGCAGGGCGGTATCATCATCCGTATTACAGATCAGCCGCAGGTAACTCATCACATCCTTCACTTCGGCGCGGGCAAAAAAGGAGGTGCCGCCACTGACAAAATACGGGATGTTATTTGTGCGCAGTACCTGTTCAAATAACCGTGCCTGATAATTGCCACGATACAGTATCGCAAAGTCCCGATACGCACGGCGGCTGTTAAACCGGCTCTGTATCAGCTCAGCAACCACTCGTTCGGCCTCCGCTGCCTCGTCACGACAATGAATCACCCGCACCGGATCACCTGGCCCGTGTTCGCTCCATAACCGTTTCGTAAACAAGTGTGAATTATGTTGAATCAGTGTGTTTGCAGCCTGCAGGATGCGTCCGCTGGAACGATAGTTCTGTTCCAGCTTGATCACCTTAAGCGACGGAAAATCCTGTGCCAGTGCAGCAAGATTTTCCGGACGAGCGCCGCGCCAGGCATAGATCGACTGGTCGTCGTCTCCCACAACGGTGAAGCGGGCCTGAGGGCCCACCAGCTGCCGGATCAGTTGATACTGGGTGCCGTTCGTATCCTGATATTCATCTACCAGCAGATGACGCACCCGGTTCTGCCAGCGCTCACGTACCTCGGTCTGCTCGTTGAATAACTGCACCGGTCGCAGGATCAGGTCATCAAAATCGACCGCGTTATATGCCTGCAGGGTACGCTGATAGGCGGAATAGACCGTAGCCTGCCAGTCTGCCAGTGCATCCTGCGCTGTGTTCAGTACCTGATCCGGCGTGTGCAGCGCATTCTTCCAGTGCGAGATCTGACGCCTCACTTGTTGCAGGGCATCTTTATCCGGTGTGTCACTGTGTGTCAGCTCTTTCAGCAGGTGGAACACATCCTGTTCATCCAGAATGCTGAAATTGCGTCTGAGCCCTGCCGCCTGGTGCTCCCGCCGTAAGATGGTCAGCCCGAGCGTGTGAAAGGTGGCAATGGTCAGACCACGCGCTGCCTGACCGGATAATAGTGCACCGACCCTTTTTTTCATCTCACGGGCAGCTTTATTCGTGAAGGTCACCGCCACGATATGACGCGCAGTCAGGCGTTGTTGCTCAATCAGATACGCAATTTTGGCCGTAATCACGCGCGTTTTGCCGGATCCGGCTCCGGCCAGCACCAGGCTGGGACCGGTCAGATGACGCACGGCCTCACGCTGTTGCAGGTTCAGATGTTGCATGCAGGTGCCTGGTTGAAACTTCCGGGTTATCCGGTTGGATTGCCTTTCTG
>JAHDBG010000067.1 GCA_020630515.1 Gammaproteobacteria bacterium | reverse complement strand
CCTGACAGTACAGACAGAATAATATGGTGACACTGCAATACCAGACCTATGGCCGTGCCGGGCGTCCGGCCCTGGTGCTCCTGCATGGTCTGCTGGGTTCTGCCATCAACTGGAGTAGTATCGGACGTCAGCTGTCTGCAGACTATTATGTGCTGGTGCCTGATTTACGTAATCATGGTAATTCGCCACATACGGATGGCATGACCTATACCGAAATGACCCAGGATCTGATCGGTTTGCTGGAACAGGAACATATCGCACAGGCTACCTTCGTCGGACACAGTATGGGCGGCAAACTGGCGATGCGTTTTGCACTACTCGCACCACATCGGGTGCAGGCGCTCGGCATCGTTGATGTCTGCCCCGTCACCTACCACCATACGTTTGATCATTATTTCGATCTGTTCGCCAGCATTGACCTGACACGTATCCGGTGCCGTGAAGATGCACAACAACAGATGATTGCTGCCGGTATCGACGAGGTGATGCAGTTTTTTCTGCTGCAGAACCTGCGCAGAGCCGGAACAGGCTGGGCCTGGCGCATCAATCTGGCGGCGCTGCAGGCAGGTCAGTCTCATATCGTCGGTTTTGATGCGCCGCTCGGTTATCGTTATGACGGCAGAACCTGGGTGATCTATGGTGCTGAGTCTGACTATGTACTGCCAGAGTACGGCGCCACACTGAAGGGTTACTTTCCGGGTGCTGTCCTGCACCCGATCGCCAATGCCGGACATTGGGTGCATGTTGATCAGCCACAACAATTTATCCAGGCGCTGCAGAGTTTCCTGCAGGCATAACATAATGATTCTGGCAGATGAAGGGTCAAGTCCCTGCCTTTCATCCGGGTATTCTTAAGGGACTCACTGAACAGGACATCACATGAAAAAACTGATTCGTGCTGCAGGCATACTGGTTGCGTCGTTAATTGCTTATTCTCCCGTGGCCTATGGTCATTGTCAGATACCCTGTGGTATTTATGATGATCATGCCCGGGTGAAATCGATGCTGGAGGATGTTGCGACAGCGAGAAAATCGGTGCAGCTGATATCCGGGTTGTCTGGTAAGCCGGATGCTCAGTCGAACAACCAGTTAGTACGCTGGGTCATGAATAAAGAACAACATGCACAGAATATTATATCGGTCATCAGCGATTATTTTCTGACGCAGCGGGTTAAATCAAAACAAAAGGATTATGTTGAGCGACTTAAGAGACATCATGCTGTGATTGTTTCTGCTATGAAGGTAAAACAGAATGCTGATATGAAAAGTGTGGACAATCTGGAAGCAGGTATTAAGGCATTACTGCCTTATTATCCGGCGCATAAACACTGATAACACCACGTCATGACATCTGTTCGCCAGATCGTAAACAAATGCTAAGTGGAAGCCGATGCTATGGGTTCTAAGTTAGCCATCGCAATGATCAGCCATTTGGTGCCGGCTGTAGCAAAATTTACCTGAGCCCGCGCACTTGCGCCGTGACCCTCCGTATTCAGAATCACACCGGAGCCGAAAGTCGGGTGCAACACCTGCTGGCCGGGGTACAGGCCGGTATCATTATGAGATACTCTGGATGAACGAGGGTGCGCGTAGTTGTTGCGTGCGCGGACTTCCTGCAGAGTTTCTGCCGGGATATCGCGTAAAAAACGTGAGGCCAGCGGCAGTGACACACTGCCATGTATCCGGCGGGTTTCGGCATGGGCCAGGTACAGTCTGCGGCGTGCCCGCGTCATGCCGACATAGCACAGACGCCGTTCTTCGGCCAGTTTTTGTGCATTGTCACTCGACATACTGTGCGGAAACAGGCCTTCTTCCAGCCCACCGATAAAGACCACTGCAAATTCCAGACCCTTCGCAGCATGCAGTGTCATCAGCTGCACACTATCTTCATCTGCCGACGCCTGAGTGTCGCCCGCCTCCAGAGCAGCCTGAGCCAGAAATGTCTGTAATGGCGTTTGTCCCTCCAGCGTAAAATTCAGATCACTCTGTTGGCCCGCATGGATCAGTTCATCCAGGTTTTCCAGGCGATCCTGACCCTTACCATCCCGAGACTGCGCAAAATGGTCTCTGAGTGCACTGGCCGCAATCACCCGTGCAATCTGTTCGGACAAGGTCAGTTCTGCCAGTTGAGCCTGAGTGTTATCAATCAGTTGCAGAAAGCGGGTGAGTGCCCCGGCAGCGCGCGCCGTCAGCTGCTGATCCCGGATGACTGTCTGTGCCGCTTGCCAGAGCGACAGGTTATGTATGCGGGCGTGTTCCCGCACGGCCTCCAGTGTTCGGGCGCCGATGCCTCGTGGTGGTTGATTGACGGCACGTTCAAAGGCCGGATCATCTTGGCGGTTTTCCAGCAGGCGCAGATAGGCCAGCACATCTTTGATTTCAGCACGCTCAAAAAAGCGCAGTCCGCCATAAATACGATACGGGATGTCAGACTGAATCAGCGTTTCTTCAAACTGGCGTGATTGGGCGCTGGTGCGATACAGAATTGCCATCTGCTGGTACGATTCACCAGCGACCTGCAGGCTGCGGATCTGATCAGTCACAAACCGGGCTTCATCTGTCTCATTGTATGCTGAATACAACCGGATCGGTTCACCCTCACCGGCGGTGGTCCACAGTGCCTTACCCAGTCGATCCGGATTCTGTGCGATCACTGCATTCGCGGCAGCCAGAATGTTGCCGGTCGAACGGTAATTCTGTTCCAGCCGCACCACCCGGGTATTCGGAAAATGGGTCTGAAATTGCTGAATATGTTCGACCTTAGCCCCGCGCCAGCCATAGATTGACTGATCGTCATCACCCACGACGAACAGCTTATCCTCCGTATCGGAGAGCAGACGCAGCCAGGCATACTGGATAGCGTTCGTGTCCTGAAATTCATCCACCAGAATCGCACCAAAGCGCTGGCGATAATGTTGTAATATGTCGCTGCGGTCACGCCATAATTCATGTGCCCGCAACAACAGTTCGGCAAAATCGACTACACCGGCACGTTGGCAGGCGGCTTCATAATTGTCGTACAGGCTGATCATTTGCCGCTGGTACGGGTCGCGACCTGCATCCAGGTGTTGCGGACGCAGACCTTCATCTTTATTGCGGTTGATAAAGCGTTGTACCTGACGTGGTGGCCAGCGGCTGTCGTCCAGATTTGCTTCGCGTAGCAACCGTTTGATCAGACGATACTGGTCATCTGCATCCAGAATCTGAAAGCCCTGTGGCAATTGTGCCTCAGACCAGTGTGCGCGTAACAGCCGGTGTGCCAGACCGTGAAATGTACCAACCCAGAGTCCGCCGATCGGTTGTTGTAACAAGGCCTCAATTCGTTGCTGCATTTCGCGGGCCGCCTTGTTGGTAAACGTGACGGCCAGAATGCCCCAGGGTGAAATGTGTTCCACCTGCAGCAACCAGGCAATCCGGTGCACCAGCACCCGGGTCTTGCCGGAGCCTGCGCCAGCCAGCACCAGCGTGCTGCCGGGAGGTGCTGTCACCGCTGCTCGCTGGGCGTCATTTAATCCTGCAATAATTGATGTGATATCCATAGATGTTATCGTGCTGTGCTGAGCAATCCCTGAGTCTGGCCTGACGTATGACCCTGTGTTGTATCGGTCTGAATCATAACACTGCATCTATCGCATTACGTGAACAACTGGCGTTCGGGCCGGATATTGTGGTCGCGGCCCTGCGCAGTGTATGCCAGCTACCTGCTGTGACAGAAGCGGTGATTGTATCAACCTGTAACCGGACAGAGCTGTATCTGGCAACGACAGGTGAGGCCGATCCGGCGTTGCAGTCGGTGCAGGCCTGGCTGGCTGAGTTTCAGGGTATGGTATTGACCGATATCCGGGCTTATCTGTATGAACATACGGCGCAGGCAGCGGTAGAACATCTGCTGGTGGTTGCCTGTGGCCTGGATTCGCTGATTCTGGGTGAACCGCAGATTCTGGGTCAGGTAAAGAGCGCGTTTCAGACCGCTCAGAGCGCAGGCTATACCGGTCAATTATTGCAGCGGCTGTTTCAGCATGCGTTCAGCACGGCAAAACAGGTGCGCAGTGAGACCGGGATTGGCGCACACCCGGTCTCGGTTGCGTTTGCCGCAGTCCATCTGGCCCGGCAGATCTTTACCACGTTGTGCGAACAGTCTGCGTTGCTGATTGGTGCGGGTGATACGATCAGCCTAGCCGCCCGTCACCTGCGGCAGCAGGCGGTTGGCGAGCTGGTAATTGCGAATCGCACGCAGGCGAGTGCGGCAGCACTCGCACGCGAGCATCAGGCTGAGGCGCTGGGACTGACCTCAGTGGCGCGCCGATTGGCGCAGTTTGATATCGTGATATCGGCAACGGCCAGTCCGTTGCCGATCATCGGCAAGGGTGCGGTAGAACAGGCAATCAGGACACGGCGGCATCGCCCGATACTGATAATCGACCTGGCGGTACCACGCGATATTGAGCCGGAAGTCGCTGATTTGCCCGACATCTATCTGTATCACGTCGATGACCTGCAGGATGTGATCCGCGAGAATCAACGTTCACGCCAGGTGGCAGCTGAGCAGGCGCGCACCATCGTTGCTGCGCAGGTGGCCGGTTTTGTCGCCTGGCAGAACTCACTGGGTGCAGTAGATCTGATCCGGGACTATCGGGCGCGGGCTGAGGCGACCCGTGATGCCGTATTGGCAAAGGCACAACACCTGCTGGCACAGGACAAACCGGCGCCGGAAGTCCTGGCATATCTGGCGCACACCCTGACGAACAAGCTGTTACATGTGCCGAGTGAGCAGTTACGCCAGGCGGCCAGTCAGGGCCAGGATCAGATACTGGCTGCAGCAGATACCCTCTTTCAACTCAACCGCAGGCACTGATACGCTTTATGCTCCCCCGTTTACAACACAAACTGGACGAGATCAGCGAACGTTTCCAGGATATCACCGGCCTGTTAGCCGAGCCTGAGGTACAACATCAACCGGATGCGTTTCGTACGCTCAGCCAGGAATATGCACAACTGGAACCGGTGGTGCAGTGTTATCAGGCCTATCAGGCCATCATACAGGAACAACAGCAGGCAGCAGCCCTGCTGGATGATCCGGAAATGGCGGAGCTGGCCGATGAGATTATGCAGGAATCGAAGACACAGGCTGCAGCCTTGCTGCCGGAACTACAACGTCTGCTGATTCCACAGGATCCGAATGACGGGCGCAATATCTTTCTGGAAGTACGTGCCGGGACGGGAGGGGCTGAAGCCGCCCTGTTTGCGGCTGATCTGTTGCGTATGTATCTGCGGTATGCAGAACAAACCGGCTGGCAGGCAGAACTGATGAGTGAGAGCCCCGGAGAGTTGGGCGGCTATAAAGAAGTGGTAGCGCGGATCAGCGGTCGGAACGTCTATTCGGGTCTGAAATTTGAATCCGGGGTGCATCGGGTACAACGGGTGCCGGAGACAGAATCACAGGGGCGGGTACATACCTCTGCCTGTACCGTAGCCATTCTGCCGCAGGTCGAGGCGGTGGACAGTATTCAGATTCAACCATCTGATTTGCGGATAGACACCTTTCGTGCGTCTGGTGCCGGTGGCCAGCATGTCAACAAGACAGACTCTGCAGTCCGTCTGACCCATTTGCCGACCGGTGTGGTGGTCGAATGCCAGGACGAGCGTTCGCAGCACAAAAACAAGGCACGTGCCTTATCTCTGCTGCAGGCCCGGCTGACTGCGGCAGTTGCCAGTCAGCAGCAACAGGCGGAGGCTGCTGAGCGCAAACTGCAGGTGGGCAGTGGAGACCGTTCTGAACGCATCCGAACCTATAATTTTCCGCAGAACCGGGTAACCGATCATCGCATTCAGCTGACCCTGTATCAGCTGGAAGAGATCATGTCCGGTAGTCTTGAGCCTGTGCTGCAGCCGCTGCTGCAGCAGCATCAGGCAGACCAGCTGGCGCAATTGATGACAGAGACGCACCCGTAACGGCAGTCCCTGTTTACGATCTGACGAACGCGTGTCATTCTGCGCGCAGCGAAGCTGTAGTCGCAGAATCTTATCTTGATCTGCCGCCGATCTGCCCAGTCTGACTCCGGATGCAGCGCGTAGCGGTACACCCGACGATATCGGAGGTAGAGTATTAACCACAACAAAGAAATCGAGCGCAACGAACTCCACAAGACCATCTGGCGCATAGCGAACGACCTGCGCGGCAGTGTCGATGGCTGGGACTTCAAAAGCTATGTGCTCGGCATGCTGTTTTATCGCTTTATCTCCGAGAACCTGGTCAGTTATCTGAACAGACTGGAGCGCAGGGCAGGAGACCCGGTCTTCGATTACGCAAAACTGATCGATGCAGATGCCGAATATGGTCGCAGCACCACAGTCATAGAGAAAGGCTTCTACATCCTGCCATCAGAGCTGTTCGACAATGTACGGAAACGGGCCAGGTCAGACGTCAATCTGAACGAAACTCTGAGCCGGGTCTTTGCCAATATCGAAGGCTCAGCAATGGGCACCGGGAGCGAGGACGACCTGAAGGGACTGTTTGACGACCTCGATGTCAACAGCACAAAACTCGGCGCGACAGTCGCCCGGCGCAACGAGAGACTGGTTCGACTGCTCGCAGCTATCGGCGACCTGCCGTTGAGCAGCGGGGCAGGGGGGTTTACCGGCAATACGATCGACCTGTTTG
>JAHDBG010000066.1 GCA_020630515.1 Gammaproteobacteria bacterium | reverse complement strand
TTTTATTTTGCTTACTTTTTCGCCCGGGTTAATGATGCACAGACGAACCTGATTGGGGCGATAGAACAGATTACCACGCTACACCTGTTGCCGCGTTTCCAGGTGGATACAAAACATGTGTTATATGAGTTTGCGGGTCTGATTCGGTCTCTGCAGGGCCTGACTGAACAGATGCAGCAGACGCAGGCTGTACTGACTGAATCAGAACACAAGGTTCTGACTGCTGTACAAGCCGCAGGGACCACTCAGATACAGGCGAGCCTGCAAGTCATTATGCGGCAGCTACGCACGGGTTTCCGCTTACGTGATGACGAATGAATACGGCGTTTACTGATTTACGCGCGGATCATCAGGTCAGCCAGAGCAGTGCCGGTTTCTGGCCATCGTTCACGGATATCATGACTACCATTGTGATGATCTTTCTGATCGCACTGGTGGTGTTACTGGCGCGTAATCTGGAATTAGTGCAACAATTGCAGGCAACCATGGCGGCTGAACAACTGGCTGCTGCACAGGCATCTGCTGCGGGTGAAAAAAACGATCTGCTGACCGTCGCACTCCATGCTGCGGAAGCGAATCTGGTCGATTTACGGGCACGACTGAGCCAACTACAGGCACGTGATCAGGCGCAACTGGCACAGATCGCTGAGCAGCATCACCAGGTGGTTGATCTGCAGCAGGCGCGTGACCGGTTCGCACAGGAAGCGGCAGCGCTGCTGGTATTGCGGGCACAACTGCAGTCTGAGGTGGCGCAGCATAAGACGCAGTATCGTAAGGCGCAGCTGGCCTTGCAACAACGCGAAGTAGCCTTGCAGGCGGCTCAGGCAGACATCCGGACACTGGGTGATGAGCTGCAGGTCACACAGGCTGATCTGGCGGATACGCAACAACGCAGCCAGGAGCTGAATGCGCAACTGGCTGACAAGATACACCGGCTGGCAGCACATCAGACAGAGGCGCAAACTGCAGCGCGTCGTTATGCCGTGCTGGCCGAAGACTATACGCACCTGAAGACAAAATATAACAAACTGATTCGGCCAGCGCGTTCAGCACGTGGACGCTACCGGGTAGAGGTACGCTACCGCAAACGTGCCGGTGAGTATCAGATTGCATGGCGTACAGGGGCTACGAACCAGTTTCAGACTGTGACCCGGGAAGCCCTGGATACGATCCTGACTCGTCTGGATCAGCAGTATCTCCAGGGGTTATATATCCGGGTTGTGTTACCGGATGACAGCGAGTTATCTCACGCGGAAGCATGGAAATTTACTTTGTATTTACACCAGCGTTATGATTATTATTTTAAACAGCCTGACCGATAGGCAGGCAGGCTATACCAGTCTTTCCTGTGCCGGAAGATGGGATAAAAAGCGTTGCGGGCTGGCGCTCGCGCCGTAGGCGCCGGATTGCAGTACCGCGATCCAGTCTCCGATGGCTGCGCTGCCAAGGGTCACGTCTTCTGCTATCACATCCAGTGGGGTGCATAAAGGTCCGACAACATGCACACACTCGCGCTCACCATCGGCTACCCGGCACGCATTCACCACCGGATAGTTTTTACGGATCACCTGACCCAGATTGCCGGAAGCCGCCAGGTGATGATGCAGACCACCATTGGTCAGCAGGTAGGTGCGGCCACGTGAGATCTTGCGATCAATCACGCGACATACATACACACCCGCCTCGCCCACCAGATAGCGTCCCAGTTCCAGAATGATCCGGACCGCACCCAGCTGCGCACGACACGCGATCTGATGTTCATACAAGGCAGCTGCAATCGGTGCAATATCCAGAGGCTGCTGTCCGGCAAAATACGGAATACCGAAGCCTCCTCCGATATTCAGAAAGTGGAGCTGTGTTGTGGTGTGCGCCATCAGGCGTTGCGCCAGCGCAAAACTGGCCGACTGAGCGGCAATAATCGCTTCTGCATGCAGATTCTGCGACCCGGCATAGATGTGTAGACCGCGCAACGACAAATCATAGTCGGTCATCTGCGCGATCACTGCCGGGATCTGTTCTTCGTCAATCCCGAATGGCTGCGGACCGCCGCCCATATGCATACCAGCGGCCTTCAGGCTGAAGGCCGGGTTGATCCGCAGGGCGATCTGCGGCTGCATGCCGCTGGCTGCGCCAAACTGGTACAACCGCGTCAGCTCGTGTGCAGATTCAACATGGATCACCACCCCCGCCTGCACCGCTGCCTGCAGTTCGGCATCCGTCTTCGCGGGCCCGGCAAAACTGATCCGGGCAGGTGGTATGCCAGTCGCCAGTGCCAGCGCGAGTTCACCGCCGGACGCAACATCAAATCCATCGGTCTGTACGGCCAGCAACTCAACCAGCGGCGGAAACGGGTTTGCCTTGATCGCGTAATATAAGGCGATCTGATCGGGCAATTGGGTCCGTAACTCGCTGACACGCCGGGTTATCATCGCCCGATCATACAGATAAAACGGGGTCTGACCTATGGTACCAGCCAGCTGACTGATCGGCTGACCACCGATGATCAGCTCATCCCCGACGACCGGAAACGGATTGATCAGGCTGGTCATCTGACTACCTCGCTGCGCGTTGCCAGATAATCACGCCTTAGTGCAGGCCGGTCCGGCTTGCCATTCGGATTCAGTGGCATCTCCGGTAACAGGATATAGTCCTGCGGTTGCATATAATTTGGCAGACGTTGCTGACAATGTTCACGAATAACGGATAACGCATCGGTTGCCTGCACCCACAGCACGATCACCTGCCCCGGCCCGGCCTGTGGCACACCCTGAGCAACGGCGCATGTCACACCTGGCAGCAGTTGTACCTGCGTTTCGATCTCATCCGGGCTGACGCGGTAGCCCGCTGTCTTGATCATGCCATCGCGCCGCCCGATAAAATACAGATAACCCTCGGCATCCTGCCGTACCTGATCACCTGACCAGGCCGTCGGCACCTGATCCACCGGCCCGGGCAGCGGCCTGAAGGTATGCGCAGAGGCCGTCGTATCGCCCCAGTAACCCTGCGCTACCAGTGGCCCGGTCTGCACCAGTTCACCCGGCTCGTCCACACCGCACGGTTCACCGGACGCATTCACCACCTGCAATTGCGCATCAGGTACTGGTTTGCCGATCGAATCCGGGCGTTGCATCAGCTGTTCTGGTGGCAGATAAGTAGCCCGGAACGCCTCGGTAAATCCATACATCAGGTAGATCCGGGTATCCGGCAGTGCCTGCTGCAGGGCATGCAGGCACGATACCAGCAGTGCACCACCCGAATTGGTCAGATAACGCAGGTGTGACACCATTGGCCAGTCCAGACGTGCCAGCTGCTGCCACAATGAGGGTACCGCTGCCAGCCCGGTGATGCGATAACGTACGACAGCCTGCACGACATCCTGCGGTACCAGATAATCCAGCAGAACTACCGAGGCACCGACAGTAAAGGCACTGGTAAGCTGGCTCAGGCCATAATCAAAGCTGAGTGGCAGGACTGCCAGGAGCCGGTCCTCAGCGGTATTATGCAGATAAGACACCACCGAGGCGGCACCCAGCACCAGATTCGCCTGCGACAGCATCACGCCTTTGGCCAGCCCGGTGCTGCCGGAAGTATACAGAATGGCCGCCAGATCGGTTCCGACCCGGTCTGGCAGAGGCTGCAGTGTCGCCTGTTCCAGTGCCGTCAGCGGGTGTACGGAAAAAGACCAGGTACTGTGTAATTCCGGTACCTGATCCGTCAGAATGACATGTCGTAACTCAGCACAATCTGCCAGGGAATCCAGCAGTCTGCAGGCACGTGCTTGATGAGTGATCAGCAAAGTAGCACCACTATTCCGCAGGATGTGCTGTACCTGTGCAGGCTTCAGTACCGGGTTAACCGGCACCGCAACGCCACCAGCCGCCATGGCTGCCCAGATCGCACAGACCGCAGTAATCTGTTTCGGCAGATAAATCGCCACTCGCTGATCTGCCCGCAGGCCGAGTGCGATAAAACCTGCTGCCCAGCAGGCAATCTGTTGTTGCAGCTCAGCATAACTGAGCGTCTGATCGTGTTGTACCAGCGCCAGCGCTGCCGGTTGTCTCTGTGCCTGCTGCACCACGAGCTGATACACGGAGCTGGCCATCACCATCCGCTCAGCTGATCATCACAAAGATCAGCCCGGCCAGCAGGATACGATAGATCACAAACGGCCACATACCAATCCGTTCAATAAAACGCAGAAAAAGGTGAATGCAGAGATAGGCAGTGATCGCTGACAGGATGAGCGTACTGCCGAGGCTGACCCAGGCAACCGGTTCTGGCGACTGTACCAGGTCGGCTGTGACCAGCACTGAGGCAGCTAAGATGGTCGGTATGGACAATAAAAACGAGAACCGGGCCGCCGCCTGGCGCGAAAAGCCCAGCCACAAACCGGCGGTCATGGTAATACCTGAGCGTGACGTACCCGGGATCAGCGCCAGCACCTGCGCCAGCCCGATCCACCCGGCATCCCGCAGGCTGAGTTCAGCCAGGGTACGTTGCCGGGTACCACGACGGTCTGCCCAGGCCAGCAATACACCGAAGACCAGTGTAGTAGTTGCGATAATCCAAGGTGCCCGCAGATCGCTGGCAACCCAGTCCTTCAATAGCCAGCCACACACCATCACCGGCACGGTGGCCAGGATAATACTCCAGGCCAGCCGACTTTCACCACTGGACTGCCGGTATCGGATCGAACGCCACCAGGCCTGCCAGAGAGCGATGATATCCTGGCGGAAAAATAACATCACTGCCAGTAATGAGCCCAGATGTACTGCCACATCCGCAGCCAGGCCCTGATCACTGAAACCAAACAGATATGGTGCCAGAATCAGATGGCCTGAACTGGAGATCGGCAGAAATTCTGTGATGCCCTGCACAACCGCAAGGATCACCAGAGATAATCCATCCATACCGTATTCTTCAGTGCAAACGAAAAAAATGCAGCCTAGGTGACACCGGCCGGGAAACCCATGCCAGACCCAGCTGCAACCCGTTACCCCAGGTACCTGCAAAAAAATCCAGCGCTACAGGTTCCGATGCCTTTTGTAACAATCCCAGACCGCGACACTTCTGCCGTGCCTCACAACGTACCCACAGGCGCAGAAACATCTGCGGATCCTCACCAGCGGCCTGCAGATCACTCAGTTCAGACGCAGCAAAGACCCGCTCTGCAATCCGTCGGACAGCAGAAACAGACCGGGGCTGTTCCACATCAATGCCGACCGGACCTGCCGTATAAAATGCCAGCACAGCGATGTCTGCGGTGTGCGACAGATTAAACCACACCGGCGACGAGGCTGCAGCCAGCTCCGGTTTTCCCTGAGCACCGAGCCGGATCGCGACAGCAGCCGGCTCACAGTGCAGATAATGCCCCAGCAATTGCCGCAATGCAGTGCGTGCCGCGCAAAACCGCCGGGCTGCCTGTGGCTGCCTTATCCTGCGCCAGCGCACCTGTTCGGCAGCATCCAACAGGGCTGGCTGAGTCGGAAAACTGGCCAGATCAAGCTGCCACAGATGGCATTCGCCAGCACCTGGTGATGGCCAGGCGTGCACTGACTGCCATATGATCTTACGTGGCACCGGCAGATCACTCACGGTTTGTTGTTTGTTCCGAGGCAAACAAATCAGCTGTTGCGCTCACTGCGGGCGGTTGTAAACCGAAATGCAGATAGGTACTGCGGGTCGCGATACGCCCGCGTGGCGAGCGCATCAGAAAGCCCTGCTGAATGAGATAAGGCTCAATCACTTCTTCCAGGGTACCAGCTTCTTCGCCAATCGCGGCCGCCAGATTATCCAGACCAACCGGACCACCATCAAACTTTTCGATCAGTGCACGCAATAAACTGCGATCCATCTGATCAAAGCCGTGCAGATCAACCTGCAGCAATGCCAGTGCACTACCAGCCACATCAACATCTATCCGTCCAGCTGTGCGGACCTGGGCATAATCCCGCACACGCCGTAACAGCCGGTTCGCGATCCGTGGTGTGCCACGCGCCCGGCGCGCTATTTCACGTGCACCGGCGGTATCCAGGATCACACCCAGAATCTGAGCGGAGCGCTGCACAATATGGGCCAAATCCGCCACAGCATAAAACTCAAGCCGCTGTACGATACCAAACCGGTCACGCAGAGGTGAAGTCAGGAGCCCGGCCCGGGTGGTGGCACCCACCAGCGTAAAGGGTGGCAGATCAACCTTAATCGAACGGGCCGCCGGTCCTTCGCCAATCATAATATCCAGCTGATAATCCTCCATCGCCGGATACAATACTTCCTCCACCACCGGGCTCAGTCGGTGGATTTCATCAATAAACAGGACATCATGCGCTTCCAAGTTGGTCAGTAATGCTGCCAGATCACCTGGTTTTTCCAGCACCGGACCGGAAGTCTGACGCAGATTCACCTGCATTTCGTTTGCGATGATATGCGATAAGGTGGTCTTACCTAACCCGGGTGGCCCGAAAATCAGCACATGATCCAGTGCTTCATGTCGGGCACGGGCTGCCGGAATAAAGATTTCCATCTGTTCCAGCACCTTCGGCTGACCACGGTACTCGGCCAGAGAGCGTGGCCGGATCGCCCGTTCTGACGCCTGGTCGCCATTCACCGCCTGTGCCGTAATGATGCGCTCTGTTTCCTGCGTTTGTTGCTGTTCTGTATCTATAACGTTTACACCTTACCTGAATCCGTGGTTTCACTCTGGATATAGCCCGCTGCGGGTGTCAATCCAGCCATTAGG
>JAHDBG010000065.1 GCA_020630515.1 Gammaproteobacteria bacterium | reverse complement strand
TCCGCAGGTAGCTGTATCAACGCATCACAATCACGCGAATGGCATCTAAGCGCACTCGTGTCTGTTGCAGGTATACCGCAAGTAACTCACGCCGGGCAGCCCATTGTTCAATTTCTTCTGTACGTATCGTCGGGTTCACCGCAGCTAATGCCTGCAAACGTGTCAGCTCTGCGTCCAGTTCGTGCTGCATCGTCTGAATGGCTGTTGTAATCACTTCTGTACTGGCGGTTTGTGCCAGCGCTTCTCCTTGTGCCAGCAGTGGTCTGATTTTTGCTCCCTGTGACTGCATCACAGCTGCGATCAGCTTTTTATTGCCGGTCAGACACACACCCTGCAACTCAGTCGGATCAAGCTGATCAGCCTGATCCTGCCCCTGTATATCCAGCAACAACCGATGACAGGTCGGCGGCAGATAACGTTGTGCCTCTAATGCTGCCGGCGCCAGACACTCACTCAGATACAACAACTCCAGAAACAACGTACCGGTTGGATAGTCCGGATGGTGACAGACACTCATCGCTGCTGAACCCAGATCGCTGCTACTGAGCAGATCCATCGCACCCCGCACCATCGGATGTTCCCAGGTCAGAAATTCACGATCTTCGTGGGTCAGCGCATCAGCCCGGTGCCAGGCAACCCGGACACCGCGATCGGTCAGTCCCGGCACATGTTCCTGGCGCATATGAGGACCTTTACGCACAAATTCTCCACCCTGCCCGATTGCCTGATGATCCACCCCGAATGCATCCCAGAACGCACACATATAGGTACGCACTGCACGTTGCTGGTCACGCTCTGCCATCTGCCGAACCAGCGTCGCTGCAGCTTCCGGGCGATATGAGTGCAGTTCCAGTAACCGGTCACGCCCTGCGGCTAATTGTCGGCTGACTTCATCTGTTGCGGTTTTTGCCGCCTGTATCAAATTCGGTAGCCGGTCCGCGTCGGCAAGTGTCAGTTGCAGCTGGTCTGCCAGTTGCGTATACACCATCTCAGCTGCCGGACAGGTCGCCTGAAATGCATTCAGACCATCCTGGTACCAGTGATACAACACTTCACTCGCTGCACCCTGCAGATACGGCACATGAATCTGAATCTGCTGCCGTTGCCCGATCCGGTCCAGACGTCCGATCCGTTGTTCCAGTAATCCCGGCATCAGTGGTAAATCAAACAGAATCAGATGATGCGAAAACTGAAAATTACGTCCTTCGGAACCGATCTCAGAACATAACAATGCCTGCGCACCTGCCTCCACATCCGCAAAAAAGACCGCCGCACGATCCCGCTCAATAATGTCCATTTCTTCATGAAACATCGCGACAGGCAACCCAATGGTATCCAGCAGATAACGACGCAGACTGATCACTGTCTGCGCCTGCGCACAGATCACCAGCACCTTCGCCGGTGCCAGGGTACGTAACTGATCCACCAACCAAGGTACCCGGCTGTCAATCCGGCACCATTTACGTGGATAATGCCGTTCTGGGTTCAGGTCTTCTTTATATGAAATATAATCGCCCGGTAACAGCAACGGATAGCGGTGCACACAACGCCCCGGAAAACCCTGAATCGCCTGGCGGGTATTACGAAACAACATGCGCCCGGTACCATGTTGATCCAGCAGCTGTTGAATCACTCTCTGCGGGTCATCCGGTACATCGCCCAGAAAATCTGCGAGTAATGCCTGTTGCGCCGCAGTTAATGTCTGTCCGGCTAGTAATATCGTTGCCAGATGCGCAACCGGCTGATACGCTTGTTCTTCTGCCAGAAAATGCGCATAATCGTGGAACCGTTGCGGATCCAGCAACCGCAAACGGGCAAAATGTGCGGCCTTACCCGATTGTTCCGGCGTCGCAGTCAGCAGCAACACACCTGGTGTATTCTCAGCCAGTGCGGCGACAAAGTCATAGGCCAGGGTTGATTCTTCCGGTGTCCAAGCCAGGTGATGTGCTTCATCTACCACCAGCAGATCCCACTCACCGGCCAGGGCTGCTCGTGCCACGCGCGCTGAACCGGTTAAAAATTCCAGGCTGCACAACACACGCTGCCCCGCCTGAAACGGGTTACCCTTATCCTGCTGCAAAAAACGTTCATCATCAAACAGCGTAAAATGCAGATTGAAACGACGCAGCATTTCGACCAGCCACTGGTGGATCAGCGCCTCCGGTACCACCACCAGAACGCGCTGCACCCGCTCCGACAGCAACAGTCGATGCATAATCAGGCCAGCCTCAATCGTCTTTCCCAGACCGACTTCATCTGCCAGCAGGACACGAGGAGATAACCGGTTGGCAACCTGATGAGCTATATACAGCTGATGCGGAATCAGTCCGACACGCGGGCCGCTGAGGCCGAATACTGGCGAACGCCAGTTAGCGGCCTGTTGCTGCCAGGTCTGATAACGCAGCCGAAACCAGTGCTCAGTATCTAAGCGACCCAGCATCAGTTTATCGTACGGGCGATTCAGCGGCAGTTGATCCGGCAGCTGCTGTTCCGGTATCGTGACTATCTGTTCTGTCTCTGTACGACACTGATAACGCAGCAACTCATCGCATGCATCCACCCGGGTCACCACCAGCGTGCGACCCGTCACATCTTCAATCGTATCGTTGACTTCAAAACGCACCCGCAACAAGGGGGCATTACGGACTGCATAGGCCCGTTGTGTACGGGTGGTGGCAAAGGCGACCCTGACCGTCCGTGCATCCACCGAAACCACAACTCCAAGGCCATGGTCCGGCTCAGCTTCACTGATCCAGCGTTGTCCCGGCACAAACATAAACAAAACTCGCTCGAGTGAATATGATGAAAAATCAAACAGGTTGGTTACGCAGGTGGCTGTTACCGATCATGATCGCACTGGCCGTGATCATGGCCCTGATCTTTGTGGCCAACCAGATACGTCACAGCCTGGAGTATGCCGATAACGATCCGGATCGAGGCGCCCTGATCAGTGGCATGGATCAGCCGGATGCAATGGGTGATGCCTACACACAGGTCATCTATCCGGCAGATCAGGGCTGGAATGCGGCTGCAAGCCTGTGGTTTTATAACACCACACAAGGCTCCAATATGCTCCCGTATGACTTTTTTCTGCATCTGGAACAAGCCGGGTCAGAGACCTTGTTCCGGGATGCCGCCAATATCAATCACTATCGGTATCTGGTGCAGAAGGCAACCAGCAGCAATCCGGACGGCCTGCCGTTGGGCTTTGTCAGAGATAGCTATCAGGGTCGGCATTATGTCGGTCTGACCTGCGCTGCGTGCCATACCGGCCAAGTGAATTATCAGGGAACGGCCATCCGGATTGATGGCGGCACGCCGATGGCTGACATGGTCGGTTTTCTGGAAGGACTAGCCAGATCTCTGGATGCTACCCTGCAGGACGAGGCAAAATTCGACCGGTTCGCCGTTCGGGTGCTGGCCGGTGACGATTATTCTGACCGGGAGCAGGTGCGCCAGGATCTGGCAGCCTATGCCCTGCAGCTAACCCTGTATAACAGAATCAACCGGAGTTATAACGGCTCTCGCCGGGTCAACTATGGCCATGGTCGCCTAGATGCATTCGGACGCATCTTTAATCGCGTCATTGAACATTTATTGACCAGGGAACAGCTGCGTGAGGTAATTCGGGGGTTGCCGGGTATCCTGCCAGGTCAGGCCGAACAGATTGTCGCAGAGACCAATGAACTGCTGACTGCAAACAATCGCGAAATGATTGTGCGCAAGACATTCGAAACGCTGCAGAAAAACGGCAAAAGCAAATTTGGTGCACTACGCATCATGGTCAGATATCTGCGTAATACCCTGTATAACCCACCGAATGCACCGGTCAGCTATCCGGTGCTCTGGGACGTGCCGCAACATGATTTCGTGCAGTGGAACGGCCTTACTGCAAATGCCGGCCTGGGATCACTGGGTCGCAATGTCGGCGAAGTGATCGGCGTGTTCGGTACGCTGGACTGGTATATGGATGATGCATGTGATCTGGCTGCGTACATCACCAACCAGTGCAACTGGTTCGGTGAACCGACCAAAGATCAGCTGATTCATTTTAAAACGTCAGTGGATAAACACAATCTGGTCAGAATGGAACAACAACTGACTTCACTGCAATCACCCAAATGGGAAGACCCGAACCTGCAGGGCATACTGCCTGCACTGGATCTGAAGAAGGTGGCTGCGGGTCGCAGATTGTACGAGCAATATTGTGTTGCCTGCCACCATAATATCCAACGCGACGACCCGCACCGCAAGGTTGTCGCTTACATGATGGATAGCAATAAAATCGGCACCGATCCGCAGATGGCCGAAAACAGTGTCAATTACACCGGCAAATCCGGCTTGCTACAGAATCTGTATGTCGCAACCGGTAGTGGCAATCTGGTGATACAAGAAACAATGCCAGTCGCTGCACTGCTCAAATCAGGTGTCATGGGTGTGGTCGCCAGCCCGGATCCGGATACTAACCCGCTATATAACGGCCTGGAAATGATCACAGATATCGGGCGCACCATGAGCAAAAACGAGACCAGAGACTCGTTAAAACAAGGCGACTATCCACCGGGCAGTCCACAAACGCCCTATAATCCATTGTTGTCTTACAAGGCACGACCACTGAACGGCATCTGGGCCAGTGCACCTTATCTGCACAATGGTTCCGTACCGACCTTGTATGATCTGCTCCTGCCCGCTGACCGGCGACCGGAAAAATTTCTGGTCGGTTCGCGCGAGCTGGATGTCGGGAAGGTTGGGTTTAAGTCCGGTGGCTACAGCAATGGCTTCATGTTTGATACCCGCCTGCCGGGCAATAGCAACAAGGGCCATGAATATGCGGCGGGTAAGACACCTCTACCAAACGGCAAGGTGCTGCCGCCACTCAAACATGCGCAACGTATGGCCCTGATCGAATATCTGAAAAGCTTATAAAACGTGCTCAGCCTTTTATACGGCTGCTACGCACAATGCCGCTGACTGTTGAATAGTGCAGCTTAAAATAATCACCAACCTCTTTCAGGGTATAGCCACCACTCGCATAGGCTAAGACGATCGCTTCATTGCGATCTTTCGCCTGGCGCTCATACTCACTGATTGGTTTTGCTGGCGGGCGGCGCTGCGCCAGTGGAATTTCATCCAGTGATTTGTCTTTGTCAATCAATGCCTGCATTCTGACGACAAACTGATCATTGCCCAGATAGACCTGATGTCGCAGATAATTCCAGACGGACGGCTGCTCCGGACCCGCCTGTACAAACCGGACATAGCGCTCAACCGCCTGTTGCGGATCGTCAGCAAACTTCTGCAATAACAGATCAGACGCCAGCCAGTCCGGTTTACCCGTCTCACCAGCCGTCGCCGGATAACTGCTCCACACCCAGTCAGAGACCGCATCCACGACACCAATCCGCAGCGGATTCAGCACGATATGCCGCGCAACCGGTAAAAACAAGGGCTCTTTATCTACCAGAATCGCCTTGTAACGTCCCTGAAAGACATGCCCGCCCAGGTTATTCGCCCGATTAAAACGCTGGGTATAGACACCATTGAGCTGGCGCATCCCCTTTGCCAGATTCGGCTGCGGCGTTTCAAACAACAGATGATAATGATCATCTAACAAACAATAGGCATAACACAGCCAGTTAAAATGGTTGCAGACTTCGTGCAATACCTGCAGAAAGTTTGCCCGATCCTGATCGGACTCAAAAATCGGATTGCGCCCGTTACCCCGCGAAGTCACATGATACAGAGCACCGGAAAATTCCAGCCTGAGTGGCCTTGCCATGATGATTGATCCTCCAGAGAATCCTTTGCTTAAAGACCTGTTACCAGGGCCTTATGATACAACATGAGCATCTGCCTTATCCAGCAGCTGATACGCTGTTCCACAATACGGGCAGATCGCCTGGGTTGACTGTTCAAAAGGCAGAAATACCCGCGGATGCATTGCCCAGACTTCGGCATCCGGTGCCGGGCAGCTCAGGGGCAAATCTGCTGAGGTGACCTGAATGACTGCGGCAGATTGTTGCATACTCATGACTCCAGCCAGGTTAACCAGTGCTGATGCGCTGCACTACGCCCATGCACTACATCAAAATAGCGTGTCTGTAACTGTTCAGTTACCGGTCCACGTCCACCAGCACCAATTGTCCGTCCATCCACTTCCCGCACCGGCGTGACCTCAGCAGCGGTGCCGGTAAAAAATACTTCGTCGGCAATATATACCTCATCACGCGTGATCCGTTTTTCAAGCACCGGATAACCGGCCTCCCGTGCCAGCTGCATCACCGTTCTGCGTGTGATGCCATCCAGAGCCGACGTCAAATCCGGCGTGAAAATCACCCCATCACGCACAATAAACACATTCTCACCTGATCCCTCCATCACAAAGCCATGTGCATCCAGCAACAACGCTTCGTCATAGCCGGTATCCAGTGCCTCTTTCAGAGCCAGCATTGAATTCATATAGTTACCATTCGCCTTCGCCCGGCACATGGTCGCATTCACATGATGCCGGGTAAAAGAAGACACCCGCACCCGAATCCCCCGGGTCATATTCTCTTCACCCAGATAAGAACCCCATTCCCAGGCGGCTACAATCGTATGTACCTGCAGATTATCCGCACGTAACCCCATACCTTCGGCGCCATAAAACAACATCGGGCGGAAATACGCTGTCTGAAGACCATTTTCACGCATCACAGCCTGATGCGCAGCATTCATTTCAGTTTGCGTGTAAGGTGCCTGAATGCCTAAGATACGGGCCGAATCAAACAATCGCCGGGTATGATCAGACAGCCGGAAGATTGCCGCCCCCTGCGCCGTCGCATAGGCCCGCACACCTTCAAACACGCCCATCCCGTAATGCAACGTATGGGTCAGCACGTGAGTATTCGCCGCACGCCAGTCCACTAATTCACCATCAAACCAGATCAGGCCATCACGTTCTGCCATCGACTGCATTACCAGAC
>JAHDBG010000064.1:2423-7107 GCA_020630515.1 Gammaproteobacteria bacterium | reverse complement strand
CCCCCTGTGTCAGGATAGATGTCCGTTGAACTGTTAGAACGAAGCCACTACAGGTTCATGGCGATGACGACGGGTTTTGGATCCTTTGCCACCTTCACCTAAGTGAGGTTTGTCCGGTGCGGCCTGATTGAGCTGATCCAGGCAAGCTGCCATTTGTTTATCACAGTCGGCAATTTGCTGTCGGTAAAAGGTATAGCTGTCGAAGACCTGTTGTAAAGCAAAGACATGTTCTTCCCGATAATGACCGTCTAATGCCTAGGCAATGGCTTCTTCGCTTTTTTTACAACGTCCATCACGAAAACCTGCCAGTACCTGGGCATTACGCTCACCCTTCAGGATCGCCTGGATGATGGCTGTCCCTGTAGTTCCGGTGATATCAGTGACGACTGCATCCAGATTCAGGTTCATCAAGCGCAGCGCTTTTTGCATGTGTTGAATATGCTGACCGGCATAGCGTGTCCAGTTTTCGCGATGGCGGGTATAGGCCCGTAATGGCATGATCGCCTGATCCGGCTGAAAAACCCCTTCCAGTAAACCATAACTATGCAGAAGCTGGATCCACTGACAATCTAACACGTCCGTTTTTCTGCCCGGGACATTTTTCACTTGTCGAACATTCACGAGTTTTACGTCCAGGCCTGCCGCTGACAATATCTCATACAGCGGCAACCAGTAGACGCCTGTCGACTCTTTAAATGCCTGACTATGTCTGGCCATAATAGGCTCCTTCTGAATACCCACTGTGGTGTTTTCTCTCTAACAGTTCAGCGGTCATCTATCCTGACACAGGGGGGTAATGCCTTAGATTAATTTATCGATCTGTTTAAGGTACTCCCCATTGTCCAGACCAATATACTCATCGGAACTCAAGATGACACACGATATACTTTAAAAACCAGGAAATTACTGGGATGGATTATGGAAATTGAGTGACATCCTCATTATGATACTCCCCAGAATTCAGACCAGAACGGCTGAAGTCTTCATCTGCTCCCAGGCAGCAAGTGCTGCCTGTCGCCCGGCAGCCAGTTCAACAACGGGACGCGGATAATCACACCCAAGCTGTATGTCATGCGCTGCCAGCAACTCAGCTGGTGCCGCCCAGGGTTGCTGAATCCACCGATCCGGCAACGCGGCCAGTTCCGGCACCCAGCGTCGAACATAGGCACCATCCGGATCAAACCGCTTGCCCTGGCTGACCGGGTTAAAGATCCGGAAATAAGGCGCAGCATCCACACCACTACCGGCTACCCACTGCCAGCCCATTGTATTGTTCGCCAGATCAGCATCAAATAACGTATACATAAACCAGGCAGCACCGACACGCCAGTCAATCAGCAGGTGCTTGCACAACAAGGAAGCCACAATCATACGCAACCGATTGTGCAGATAACCGGTCTGCCACAACTCGCGCATGCCGGCATCCACCAGCGGAATACCGGTCTGGCCACGTTGCCAGGCCTGCAGGGCTGTCGGATCAGTCCGCCAGGGGAAATGGCTATACCGGCCATCCATCGGCTGATCCAGCGTATGCGGCCAGTGATATAACACATAATGCGCGAACTCACGCCAGATCAGCTGGCGCACAAAGGCATCCGCACCGGGCCGGTCGCAGACTGCTGCTATAACTTCGCGGACGCTTAACTGACCAGAATGCAGATACGGCGCCAGATGTGAGACCTGACCGGTGGCCGGGATATCGCGCGCCTGGTGATACACTGGCATATCCCGCGCGATAAACGCTGCCAGGCGATCCTGTCCGGCCTGACGACGTGGCGCCCACTGGTCGCGGAATGATTGCGTCCAGGCAGCTGTCAGACTATCCTGCTCAATCTGAGCTCGTGCATCCGTAACCGGTACCAGACGACTCAGATCCGGCATCGGGACGACATCACCGGGCAGGCCCTGCGCCAGGCAGGCCCGGTAAAAAGGCGTAAACACCCGATACGGCGTTCCATCCCGTTTCAGCAACTGCCAGGGCTCAAACAACAGTTGACCGGGGAAACTGTGTACCTGGACGGATTGCTCTGAGAACCAGGCCTTTAACTTAGTATCACGTGCAATACTGACCGGATCGTACAGCCGGTTCCAGTACACAGCACCAACCGCATATGCAGCCACGATCTGCTGCAGGTTGTGCTGAATATCACCGGTACGATATAACAGATGACCGTGCAACTGATCGGCCAGATCCTGCACTGCCCGTTGTTGCCACCAGCAGGAGGCTGGTGGGTCCGGATCGTTCAGATTCTCGTGCACATACAGACACAATACCCGGTCATGCTGCTGCAATGCCCGGGTCAGGGCGAGGTTATCCGTAACCCGTAAATCCTGTCGGAACCAGCATAAGCCGATTGCTGATGATGACATAAGCCAGTCCTGTTTCAATCAT
Organism: Gammaproteobacteria bacterium; assembly: GCA_020630515.1. Taxonomy (GTDB): domain Bacteria; phylum Pseudomonadota; class Gammaproteobacteria; order Chromatiales; family Chromatiaceae; genus JAHDBG01. The sequence continues at coordinate 4,715 of JAHDBG010000064.1, read as the reverse complement.
GCCAGTAACGTTGCCGCACCTGACGATATGCCTCCGGTCCCTGCACCGTCTCTGCAAATAACCAGCTGAGCGCACCGGACTGATCAGTGCGCCAAGGTTGTGCGCCGATAGCCTGCCAGCGCGCCACGACGTCGGCCTTCGGAAAACCATAGTGATTCAGTGCGCCGACCGCATACACCACCTGTTGTGGTCGGGTCGCCTGCACCAGAGCGGGTGAAGACGAACTCCGGCTGCCGTGGTGCGGCGCCACCACCAGAGACCAGGGGCCTGAGTCGGCCAGCAGCGGGGCCAGCCGACGTTCTACCGCAGCCTGAATATCGCCAGTCAGCAGCGTACTGCCAGATGCATTGCGGATACTCAGCACACAGCTCGCATTATTGCTGACTGCCGGGCGCGGGTTAGTCGGGTGCAACACGCGAAACGCCACACCATCCCAGTCCCAGTGCTGCCCTGCCTGACATGGCTCAGCCACGACACGAATCCGATCCGGTTCACCGGCCAGCACACGTTGCACCGGCACCTGTGCCAACAACTGAGGTGCTGCGCCGGCATGATCATTATCGCCATGACTGAGCATCAGCAGGCTCAGTTGCGTGATCCCCTGTTCACGCAGAAACGGCCGGACCACCGCATCCGCCAGATTAAACCCGCTGGCAAATCCGGCACCCGTATCATATACCAGCGCGTGATTCTGCGTCTGCACCACCACCGACAGGCCCTGACCAACATCCAGCACCGTGACCCGATATTCGCCCCAGCCCGGCGCACTGGTGACAGGCAGATGACCCAAACCAAATAACACCAGACCAGCCAGGCGCCAGTGCCAGGCAACCGGTGCCAGAATCAGCACAACTGCCACCAACAATAACCAGCGTAATCCGGCATGCGGCAGGTATGCCTCCCAACGCCCCCGTTCGGCCAGCCAGTAGAGCCCATCCAGAATCCATTGCAACGGCAGTGCCAGCCAACCGAGCAGGTCCGCCGCCAGTGGCACCCAGGGCAGACTCAGTACGCTCAGCAGACTGAGTGGTACCAGTACCAGGCCAAACAAGGGAACCAGGATCAGATTGACCGCAGGTGACAGCCAGCTGAGCGGCATCCCGAACAACAACAGGATCGGATACAACACCAGACTGATCCCTAGCTGCACCAGGATTGCCTGGATCCACCGGGAACGATCACGCATCAGCGGCAACAATGCAAAGATGGCGGCGACGGCAACGAACGATAACCAGAAGCCAGCAGACAGAATGGCACCCGGTTGTATGAATGTAACCACCCATGCTGCCACAGCCAGCACCGCAAACGGCTGCACCAACCACCGCTGCAGCAAGGCAACGGCAAATACCAGCACCATCACCAGTGCTCGCTGAGCTGGCAGGCCGAAGCCGGACAGCGTTGCATAGCCTGCTGCCGTGCACAAACCCGCCCAGGTGCCGGCCAGCAAGGCCGGATAGCGGGCACACAGACGCGGAATCCGGCGCCAGACCGCAGACACGATCACCAGCGCCAGGGTGGCCGCCAGACCGATATGCAGGCCCGAAATCGCCATCAGATGACTGGTGCCGGTCGCCGCAAACGCCTGTTTCAGATCGTGTGACAGACCACTGCGATCTCCCAGCGTCAACGCCAGCAACACACCGGTGACATCCGGCGACAAGGCCTGGGCCTGTAATGCGTCGCGCCAGTACTGGCGCAGTCGCTGCAGCGGACAACAGGCCACAGTCTGCACTGGCTGGTTCGCCGGATCCTGGCGCACATATGCGGTATAGCGTATGCCCTGGTGATACAACCAGCCCGCATAATCCCAGCTCCCCGGATTATGATAACTGCGGGCCGGCCTGATCCGCAGCGCCAGCTGCCACTCCGAACCAACAGAGACCGACGGTGCCTGCAACCAGGAAACACGCAATAACCAATCGCCCTGTTGTATCTGGTCAGCCTGCCGGAACTGACTTACCCGGAACAAAAACCGGCTATACTGCGCACGCGTATCCGGCAGGCTGACGACCACACCACGTGCCTGATACGTGGATCGCACATCCAGTGCCAGAATCGGCTCCGGCTGAGACCACCAGGCAACACCTGCCGCCCAGAACCATCCAATAAAAAAGGCCAGACCCCATGCCGGACAACGCCAGCACCAGGCCAGTATCACCAGCACACCCACACCACCAATCCAGGCCGGATGCGGCAGCTCGCTCATGTATTGCAGGCTGCTGACACCCGCCAGCCAGGCCAGAACCCAGGCCATCCATGGCGTAAACCTCATCTTTTGCGCCGCCTGCACCA
>JAHDBG010000064.1:0-2323 GCA_020630515.1 Gammaproteobacteria bacterium | reverse complement strand
CATGGCGTAAACCTCATCTTTTGCGCCGCCTGCACCATACAGCTCACCTGATTCCCTATGCCCACCACCCGGAATGCCCATCAGGCGGCACATACCTGTCTGCTGAGCACCGATATCGCTGACAAGGTCGCACTGGCACAACAATTGTGGCGCGACTGGCAGGCTGGTCAACTGACAGTCTACGACCTGCCGCTGGCCCTCAGTCGGCAGGCTGGCCGGCCAGACCGTCCGGCCCTGGTTGCGCCCAACCAGCTGGTCAGACGCAGACTACGCAGCAGCACTGGTCAGGCGGCACTGATCCATGCGGTCGCCCACATTGAGTTTAATGCAATCAACCTCGCCTGCGATGCCGCCAGCCGGTTTCAAGGCCTGCCCGCAGCCTATTATGCCGACTGGATCCGGGTAGCCGCAGAAGAAGCGAAACATTTTTCCCTGTTACAGGCACGCCTGGATGCACTCGGCTATACCTACGGCGACTTTCCGGCCCATAATGGCCTGTGGGAACTGGCACAACAGACCGCAGACGACTTTGTACAACGGATGGCACTGGTACCACGCGTGATGGAGGCACGTGGACTGGACGTCACACCAGGCATGATGGCGCGTTTCCGCCAGATTGGCGACACTGCCACAGCTGAGGTACTCGCTGTGATATTGCAGGACGAAATCGGCCATGTCGCGATCGGCACCCGTTGGTTTCAGTACGCCTGTGCGCAGCGCGGGCTGGATCCGGAGACACATTATCTGGAACTGCTCAGTACCCGGTTCCGGCATCTGGTACGTGGCCCGCTACACACTGAAGCCCGCCTGGCGGCTGGCTTCAGTCCGCACGAAATTACCCGACTCAATCAGCTATGCGCTGCTGACAATTGCCACGAGTAATACGGGCAGCGACCGGTCGGAAACTGCGACGGTGCAGCGGTGTCACACCCAGACGATCCAGTGCAGCCAGATGCTGGCGGGTCGGATAGCCCTTATGTTTCGCCAAGCCATAACCGGGCCAGGTCTCTGCCAATGCGACCATTTCACTATCCCGTGCGACCTTAGCGATAATGGAGGCCGCCGCAATACACGGTTCGCACTGATCGCCACGGACAATCGCACGTGCCGGATACGGCAGGTCCGGCAGCCGATTGCCATCCACCAGCACCTGCGCAGGGAGCATGGTTAATGCGCTGACAGCACGCTGCATCGCCAACAGACTGGCCTGCAGAATATTGTGCTGATCTATCTCAGCCACCTCTGCCCGCCCCAGAGCCCAAGCCAGTGCCTGAGCCCGGATCTGTGCAGCCAGCTGCTCACGCCGTTGCGGACTCAGGGTCTTCGAATCAGCCAGTCCGGCAATCGGTCGATCGGGATCCAGCATCACGGCCGCTGCGATAACCGGCCCGGCCAGCGGCCCGCGTCCGACTTCATCCACACCGCAGGATACATCAGGATGTTGCATGGGTTTGTTCGTGCATGAACACTATTGGGAGGCGACCTGAAATGACAACGCACAAGCTTCGGATTGAACAGGTGCAGCAGCGTATTCGGGCTGCTGCGGAGCGGGCCGGACGTTCTGCAGATGAAATTACGCTGATTGCCGTCAGTAAAACAAAACCGATTGCGGATCTGGAGGCCGCATATGCGGCAGGCATCCGGCATTTTGGTGAGAATCGCGCAGCAGAATTTGCTGAGAAGGTGCGTACCTCAGGCCACCTGCAGGATATTGAATGGCACTTTATCGGCCATCTGCAGACCCGGCAGAGTCAGCCTGTTGCGCAGTCAGCCGATTGTTTTCATGCGGTGGATCGGGAAAAGATTGCTCAGCGGCTATCGCGCCAACTACATGATATGCACCGCACGCTACCGGTCTTTATCGAAATGAATGTATCGGGTGAACCGAGTAAGGGCGGTTTCAGGGCAGCAGACTGGGAACATGATCCCCGGCAACAGGCCGCTTTAGTACAGGCAGTCGGAAATATGCTGGCCTTACCGAATCTGCAGGTTACGGGATTGATGGCAATGGCACCCTGGCGGGCACCGGATGCTGAAGTGCGACGTGTTTTCCGGCGACTGAAACAATTATCGGGATGGTTGCATCTGGCTCTGCCAGCACTGCATGCGCCTGCGCTATCAATGGGGATGAGTGGCGATTTCGAGATCGCGATTGAGGAAGGTGCGACCCATGTGCGGGTGGGAAGTGCTATTTTCGGTGAGCGCTGATACAATCCTGAAATCAGCCCCATAAAAAAATCGGCAGATGCCGATTTTTTTATGGGGCTGATTGTCTGGTAGGCGCGATCGGATTCGAACCAACGACCCCCACCATGTCAAGGTG
>JAHDBG010000063.1 GCA_020630515.1 Gammaproteobacteria bacterium | reverse complement strand
GCTGTTCTGGTCGTGCGCTGAGTTTTCCGGTTTTTTGGTTACTGTCATAGCAGGTGTGTCATGAATTAATAAATATCCGCGATTTTCGACCATATCAAAGCTTGCCATGGCCTGATATAACTTCTCCGTTGGCACCCAGACCCAACTATGCCGATCGGCAGTTACATCCAGAATTAAGAATGAATCAGAAGCCTGATGATAAGCGGCCACAGGTGAGATATGTCCGCCTCCGTCCTGTCCCAGACTTTTTCTTGCATAATTTACCACGATGTAATCATGTTCAGATTGCAGGTTGGTGATCATTTCAGCACGCATCTGTTCAACCGGGAGTTTGTTATCCGCAATACGGAGTCTGGAAACAGCACCATGTGCCAGAAACATACGATGCAGCTGTCTGATTTGCAGACCGAAGTCAGATTTTCCGTTAATCGGCTCCCCGAATATCTGCTGGCGTGACTTGATTGCCCGAGTAACCAGCCCGATAAAGTTATCCTGATGGTACATCTTTACTCTGATGTCAACACCAGCCGGAAGATATTGCGTATTCAGGTTGTGTCGCGTGACATAAGGCACTCGCTTATCCTGTCGATATAAACGGAGTGCATTCAGGATGATGGCCCCTGTCGTGGGTCCGCAGGATACATTATCCAGCTGTGCCTGAAAGTGATTAACCAGTCGGAAAAAATCGATTTTGAACTGCGCATCTGCAAAACGTTGTCTGCCAGTCTCACTGTGCCATGCTATGAGTGGGTTATCTGATGGTTGTGCAGATAATATGGGTGGCATGATACATGTCATCAGCATGACAAGATAAAATGATACGGAAGTTACAGATGGCATGTGTGGCTTTCCATGTTGTCAGATGATAGGGGCTTGAGCGGCCTGGAGACAGGCCGCAGCGATCTGTGCAGCAGCCTGAGGTCGGGCCAGCGTGCGGGCTTGTGCAGCCATCTGCTGTCGCCGGTCCGGGTCTGCACTGAGTTGTTTCAGCTGTATTGCCAGGGCGTATGGTGTCAGGTCTTTTTGCGTGATGAGTATGGCGGCTCCCGCCTGTACCAGTACCGCTGCATTGCGGGTCTGATGGTCGTCTACGGCATGTGGGTAGGGTATCAGAATCGCAGCACAGCCGACTGCAGCCAGTTCGGCGACCGTCAGGGCACCACTGCGACAGATCGTCAGATCTGCAGCGGCATAGGCAGCGGCCATATCGCTGATAAAGGGTACCACATCAGCACTCAGCTGATGTGCCTGGTATACAGCGCGGGTCTGTTCGGTCTTGTCCCGTCCGGCCTGATGCAAGACCTGCACGGGTCGTGTCAGGCGGGCGAGGGCAGGTGGTACGGTCTGATTCAGTGCCTGAGCACCGAGTGAGCCACCGAGTACCAGCAGACGCAGTGGTGTATCCGATGTATGTTGTGTCTGGCGTTCAGCTGCGGGAGGGCATTGGTATAACGTGTCCCGCACCGGATTGCCGACCACCGCCGGGTTGCGGCGGGCCGGAAATGCATCGGCAAACGCACTCAGAGTATGCTTGGCGAAGCGTGCCAGGATGCGGTTGGTCAGTCCGGCGACCGCATTCTGTTCGTGGATGACCAGCGGGATACGCAGCCACAGGGCGGCGATGCCGCCCGGTCCGGCAGCAAAGCCACCCATACCGAGGACCACCTGCGGTTGCCAGCGACGCAATCTGCGGCGTGCCTGCCATACGGCCTGTATCAGCACAAAGGGTGCCTTGAGTGTTGCCCATACCCCCTGTCCACGTAACCGTCGGGTTGGGATCGTCTCCAGCGCAAAACCGTGTTCTGGTAACAGGCGCGACTCGAAGCTATCTGGCGTGCCTAACCAGCGGATCTCATGCCCTGCCGCCTGCAGATGTTCGGCGACCACCAGTGCTGGAAACACATGGCCACCAGTCCCGCCTGCTGCGATCAGGATGCGCATACGGTATTGTCCCGGTGTAGCCGGAGCAGAATGCCGCTCGCGACCAGGCAGACGATCAGGCTGTTGCCGCCGAAGCTCAGAAATGGCAGCGTCAGCCCTTTGGTCGGCAGTACGCCCAGATTCACGCCGATATTCAGAAACGCCTGGACGCCGAGACACAGGCCGAGACCATATGCCAGATAGGCGGCATGTCGTGCGTTACGGGCTAGTGCGGCCCGTCCGATCACGAATGCCCGCCACAGCAACAGGCAGAACAGGCTGATCACTGCCAGTGTGCCGAACAATCCCAGTTCCTCGCCGATCACGGCGAGCATAAAATCAGTGTGCGCTTCCGGTAGATGAAAATGTTTCTGGATACTATTGCCCAGGCCGACTCCGAACAGGCCGCCGCGCCCGAACGCGATCAGGGCCTGAACCAGCTGGTAACCGGCATCTCTGGCATGTTGCCAGGGATCCAGAAAGCTGACCACGCGATCTATCCGGTAATCCGCCACCAGGATTAAGATCACCAGCACCGCCAGGGCAAGGATACCGGGCAGGATAAAATGACGGAAGCGAGCACCCGCCAGGAATAACAGGGCGAAGGTCAGAAACAGCAGCACCGCGACGGTACCGAAATCGGGCTGCAGCACGATCAGACCACACGGAATCAGCAACACCAGAAATGGCTTGCTGAAGCCCCACAGGCTGGATTCGACTTCGGCCTGACGGCGCGCCAGATAACCGGCCAGATACAGTACCGCAAACAATTTCATTAACTCGGCGGGTTGCAGCCGGAACAGGGGCAGAGGCAGCCAGCGTCGGGCACCATTCACCTCGTGGCCCAGACCCGGCAGCCAGAGCAGACCGAGCAGGATCAGACCGAGGCCATATAGCCAGACGCTGCCCTTATCCCACCAGTGTATCGGCACCCGATACGCCAGGGCAGCCAGCAAGAGCCCCAGCCCGAGCGCGAAGCCGTGTCGTTGCACATGTTCCCAGGGTGCGGTCGGGTGGATATGCAACGAACCGGAGGCGACCATCACCACCCCGAAGCCGAGTAACAGGGTCAGGGTGGCGCATAATATCCAGTCCCGGTTGTGTGTTACGGCATGCTTCATGGCAGTTGTTGTTGCACCAGATGGCGAAAATGTTCACCGCGCGTGGCAAAACCGGAAAACTGATCAAAGCTGGCACAGGCGGGCGAAAGCAATACATGATCGCCGGGCTGTGCCAGTCGGGCCGCCTGCGTGACTGCCGCAGCCAGATCGGTCACTGCGACCCGGGCACAAGGAACACAGGGTGCAATCTGCGTCTGATCCTGCCCGAACAGCACGACAGCTCGGGCGCAACGTGCCAGAATGGGTGTAAGTGGCGCAAAATCAGCCGATTTGCTCTGACCACCGAGCAGCACGACAGCGCGTCCGCCATCTGCCTGATACAATCCGTCCAGTGCAGCAATCGTTGCACCGACATTGGTAGCCTTGCTGTCGTTATACCAGCGTATACCGTCTATCTCAGCGACAAACTCAGTCCGGTGCGGCAGGCCGGGAAAGGAACGCAACACATCGCACATGGTGTTCGACGGCAGACCGAGAGCAGACCCGATCGCCAGACTCGCCAAGGCATTCGCCTGATTATGTCGTCCGGCGATGCGCAGATCGTCTGCACGTAACAAGTGTTCCGGGCCGCGACACAACCAGTCCACACCATCCACACGGCGCAGGCCGAAATCGTCTGCCGTGGCAGGTGGGCCGAGCGAAAACAATTGTCGCTGGCCGGATGTTGGCATCGCCATCACTTGTGGATCATCCGCGTTCAGCACCACTGTCTGAGCACCACGCAGGGCGACGGCCTTCGCTGCGGCATAGGATGCCATGTCGCCATGCCAGTCCAGATGATCAGCTGACAGATTCAGCACCGTCGCAACCTGAGCGCGCAGCGAATGGGTGCTGGCGAGCTGAAAACTGGACAATTCCAGCACATACAGCTGTGCTGACTGTGCCAGCAGATCCAGTGCCGGGGTGCCCAGATTGCCGCCGACGGCGACACAGATACCGCAGGCACGCGCCATCTCACCAACCAGTGTGGTGACTGTGCTTTTGCCGTTCGAACCGGTGATTGCGACCACTGGTGTATGCACTGCGCGGGCAAATAATTCGATATCACTGACCACCGGTACGCCGCGTGCCAGCGCGGCCTGGATCTGAGGTGTGCTGAGTGGCACACCCGGACTGACCACCAGACGATCCGCCTGCGCGAATACCTGATCAACAAACGGGCCGGTAAATACCGCAACATCTGCATACTGATCCCGCAGCTGAGCCAGCAAGGGGGGCTGTTCGCGCGAATCGGCCACTGCCACCGGCTGGCCTTGCGCCATCAGGTGCTGAACGACTGACCAGCCGGTCGCACCCAGGCCGACTACCAGTGTATGACGAACGCTATGTGTTGCAGGGGTATCAGTGGTCTGATGCATCAATTTCGTGCATTCTGTGAGCAATGGTGTCAGCACTGAAATCATGGCCCTGTGGCCAGCAGATGCCACAAAAATTGCTCTTAACCAGCTTCAGATATTCTATGTTCTTCAGTTGACCAAAGATACCTTTTTCCGTGTATGGCGACACATCAAAATAACCTTTTCTTCCATCACTCAGCTCTACAAATAACTGCAGTTCTTTATGGTAGACGACCTGTTTTACCTTTAACATGTTAGTTTTATTTTAAGGGTGATATTCTGAAGGGTTCTTTGCCGGAAGCAGCAGGTTTCCAGTACGTGATTTCTGAGGTTCATATCATGCTTTTATGAAGATCTTCTTTCTGCCAGAATCATGGTAGATAAAGATTTTCCTTTCATGATCTTTCTGTTAATTTTTCTTTTCCAGGATGGTATTTTTTGTTTTTTCAGGGCATTTTTTGATTTCCATTCTCCGGCTTCAGTAGAGCAGTTCAGCATAATATGGGTTAGCGGATTTTGAGGCTGGCCAGGCCGATCAGTACCAGAATGACGGTAATGATCCAGAAGCGTACGATCACGCGTGGCTCCGGCCAGCCCTTCAGTTCAAAATGATGGTGCAAGGGGGCCATGCGGAAGATGCGTCGTCCGGTCATCTGGTATGAGGCGACCTGCAGTATGACAGAGATGGTTTCCATCACGAAGATGCCACCCATGATAAACAGCACGATTTCCTGGCGTACGGCGACGGCAACCATGCCGAGTGCTGCACCCAGTGCGAGTGCGCCGACATCGCCCATGAAGACTTGCGCCGGGTAGGTGTTAAACCACAGAAAGCCGAGTCCGGCACCGACCAGAGCGGCGCAGAAGATCGCTAGTTCGCCGGTGCCGGGCAGGTGCGGCATCAGCAGATAATGCGCCAGTCCGGCATGCCCGGAGACATAGGCGAAGATCATCAGAGCTGCAGCAACCAACACGCAGGGCAGGATCGCCAGCCCGTCCAGTCCGTCGGTCAGGTTGACCGCATTTGAGGTACCGACCACGACGAAGTAACTCAGTAGTAGGTAAGCGGGGCCTAATTGCCACACCAGGTCTTTTACAAAAGGCACATGCAGCTGGGTTTCGGCTGGCAGGCTCGCGGTATGGTACAGGGTGGCGACGGCGACCAGTGCGAGCCCGGACTGCCAGGCATATTTCCAGCGTGCTGCCAGGCCCTGGCTGTTTTTCAGTACCAGCTTTTTGTAATCATCCCACAGCCCGACCAGACCGAAGGCGAGGGTGGTCAGCAGGACGACCCAGACATAGCGGTTACCCGGATCGGCCCATAACAGGGTCGCGATGGTGATCGCGAGCAGAATCAGGGCACCGCCCATGGTGGGTGTGCCTGCCTTCGGGATATGGCTTTGCGGGCCATCATCCCGCACCATCTGTCCGACCTTGTAGCGGCTGAGCCAGCGGATCATCGGGCCACCGATCAGCAGTGAGACCAGCAGTGCGGTCAGGACCGCCAGGATAGTGCGCAGCGTGATATAGCGAAAGACACTGAATCCGCTGAAGTAGGTGCTGAGCAGGTCAGCCAGTTCATACAGCATATGAGGGCTCTTACATGTCAGGTGTTGGCGCGCAGTTGTTGTACCACCTGGTCCATGTGAGCGCTGCGCGAACCTTTGATCAGGACGCTTTCCCCGGCCTGAGCGGTCTGGTGCAGATAGGCCAGCAGTCCGGCCCGTGTGGCGAAATGCGGGCTGCCATGTGTGGTGCTCGCCTGACGGCTGGCCGTGCCGCAGCTGAGCAGTCGCTCAATCCCGAGTTGTCGGGAGGTTTGGCCCAGTTCAGTATAGTGAGCAGTGCCATCTGGTCCGGTTTCAGCCAGATCTCCCAACACCAGGGTACGGCGACCTGGTGCCTGGCTCAGTACCTGCAGCGCAGCCTGGACCGAATCTGCATTGGCGTTGTAGCTGTCGTCGATGATCCAGCCGCCCTGCGCAGTCCGGTGCGGGCTGAGCCGGCCCGGCACTGGTGGCAGGGCGGCCAGGCCTGTGGAGATGTCTGCAGCAGGTATGTCGAGCTGCTCGGCAACCGCAATGGCGGCCAGCGCATTCTGACGGTTGTGTTCACCTGCCAGCTGTTGTGTGATCGCATAAGTCCGGCGAACTGTGTGCACCTGGAAGGTCGCGCGGTAGCCGGTTTCGTGCCAGTCAATCTGGTAATTGTGGCTGCGGACCCCGGCTGTATCTGTGGTACCGAAGGTATTGCAGGTAATGTTTTGTTCGTCTGCCAGTGACTGCCACAGATTGGCATACGCATCATCGGCGTTATAAATAAACACGCCGTCCCGAGTCAGCCCCTGGATGATTTCAGCCTTGGCCCGGGCGACACCGGCGACACTGCCGAAGCCTGCCAGGTGCGCACGTCCGGCGTTGTTCAGGACAGCGATCTGCGGCTGGGCGATGCGGCTCAGATAGCCGATTTCGCCTGCATGGTTCGCACCCATTTCCAGCACTGCATACGGTTCTCCGGCCCAGCGCAGCAGAGTCAGTGGCAGGCCGATCTCGTTGTTCAGGTTGCCCTGAGTTGCCAGCACCGGGTGCTGTTGCGCCAGGATACTCGCAATCATCGCCCTCAGCGTCGTCTTGCCATTGCTGCCGGTGATGCCGATCCAGTGGGTATTGCCGGCCTGCTGGCGCCAGGCGGCGGCCAGCCGACCAAGCGCAATACGCGTATCCGGTACGACAATCTGCGGCAGCGGGTTGGTCTGCACCTGGCTGACAATGGCGCCAGCAGCACCGGACTGTGCTGCCTGCGCCAGATAGTTGTGCCCGTCGTGATCCGGCCCCTGCAGAGCGATATACAACTGGCCGGGTTGCAGACTGCGGGTGTCCGTACTGACGCCTCGGTAGGGTGTGTCGGCACCCTGTAGTTCGCCTTGTGTGTCCCGGGCGGCACTATGCAGTGAGGTGGCGATCGGCGGCATCA
>JAHDBG010000062.1 GCA_020630515.1 Gammaproteobacteria bacterium | reverse complement strand
ATGGTCGGCTATGGTTTGATACAGCTACTAAGCTGTATTGACAGCACGAAGGTCGCCGCGTTGTGTTGTCATTCGCCATGGCGTCGCGACAACCCACAAACGGCAGGCCAGATTCGGAAAGGACTGGTACCGATTTTTCGACAAGTTGCCGTCAGGCAATGGTGGCACCCCAAAATGCGAAAATTCATACCTCCGAATGACGCGACGCAGACCACTTCTGAGTGCGAACAGCGTCTCGCTGCATAATTCAACGAAAAATCACCGATAAAATTAAACGAACCAGGTTGTTTCAAGCGGCTTGGACGCTCGCTTTCGCTCTAAACTCTAGTACATAACATACCTGATCAGACATATAAAATGACCGTCTGATCGTGATTATGATTGCATTTATACCTTGCCTGATAGTTTGCCATGCAGCACAAAACCAGATGTCCGGCATCAGTTTGAATTGCACGCCATGAGCGTGGTCGGCTGGCCGCGTTATCATGTGTTGCCGTATCGGGCAGATGCAGGTTGTTATTTTGCCAGGATTCGGACAATGGACTGGCCGGTCTGGCTGGATAGTGGTCAGATCGGACGTTATGATATCCTGGCAGCGGAGCCGGTTGAGCAACTGAGTTGCACCGTACATACAGCGGGTGGCGCGATAGATGCGCTGCGTGCTGTGCTCCGGCCCGGGGACGATAAGCCGGTACCCTTCTGCGGCGGCTGGATCGGTTATCTCAGCTATGAGCTGGGTCGTGTCTGGCTGGGACGTCCGGCCCGGACGCAGGCGCGTTTAGCCCCGGATTTGCGCGCCGGACTGTATGATTGGGCGGTGATTATCGATCATCAGCAGCGCGTCGCGCTGCTGGCGGGTGCTGGCCAGGCGGTACAGACCCGCCGTAACTGGGATGCGCTGTGTGCGCAGGTCATACCGGATGCACAGCCGGTCACACCGGCGCCACAGACGGCGACACTGACGGATGCCGGCCTCAGTGCAGAGGCGTATACGCGTCTTTTTGATCGGATACAACATTACCTGCATACCGGTCATGCGTATCAGATCAACCTGACGCACCGTTTTGTCGCCAGTACGACGGAACCCGCCTGGTCGTTATATAGCCGGTTGCGTCAGCTCAGCCCGGCACCCTATGGTGCCTGTCTGGTTTATCCTGACATGGCCTTGTGCTGTAATTCGCCGGAACAATTCATCGACAGGCAGGGTGATCGGGTCTCGACCCGGCCAATCAAGGGCACCCGACCCAGACGGGTGGATCCCGCCGCAGATGCGCGTCTGCGGGCGGAGTTGTGTGCCAGCCTGAAAGATCGGGCGGAAAACAGTATGATTGTGGATTTATTGCGCAACGATTTTGCGCGTGTCTGCCGGCCCGGCAGTGTACAGGTTGCTGAATTGTGTCAGTTGCACACGTATTCGACGGTGTATCATCTGGTCAGCACGGTCATCGGGCGGTTACAGACCGGCAAAGACGCCCTCGATTTATTACAATCGTGCTTTCCGGGAGGCTCTGTCACTGGTGCACCGAAGAGGCGTGCGGTAGAGATCATTGATGAGCTGGAACCGGTCAGCCGTGAATTATATTGCGGTAGTATCTTCTGGCTCGGCCTGGACGGTCGTATGGACAGCAATCTGTGTATCCGTACCCTGCTGCACAAGGATCACCAGCTATATTACTGGGCGGGTGGCGGCATTGTGACTGACTCAGTCTGTGCTGCGGAATATCAGGAAAGTCTGGATAAGGCAGCCGCCTTTTTTGCGTTGCTGTCTGCGTCTCACGAAATGAAATAGGCAATGGATATGCATACCCCTCCGGGGCTCAACCGGGTCAGCCGCTTTATATTTGGTCTGTTGGCCCTGCTCAGTATCAGTGCACTGAGTTACATGCTGATGATCGGTCAGCTGGATGACAGATTACAGCTGATGACACCCTTGCTGGCGGCAGGTAGCGTGTTATTTTTGTTATTGTGGTGGCTCAGTATCCGGCGGGCACTTAACCAGCAACAGCATGATGCGCAACAGCGCTATCGGCAACAGATGCAGTGGCAGACGGCCCTGCAGCAGCTGGCTGCAGGTGAGCTGACCATCACTGACGATACACCGGAAGCGATTCGTGCCGTGGTGGCACCGGTACAACAACTGGTGAAAAAGACCCGGGCGGTGCATCTGCAGCTGCTTAACAGCAGTCATGAAATGCAGGCCAGCACACTGCATCTGCAGGAAACGACCGGGCATCAGCAGGATCAGCTGACACAGGTGCTGACGCAACATCAGGCGCTGACGCAGCAGCTGACTCAGTTTGGCACGCAGGCACAGGATGCACAGGGCAGGGTAGTGCAGGTACAACAGACCCTTACCCAGCTGGCTGGTATTGAGGAAGCACCCGTGCTGACTGACCTGCAGCACCGGCAACAGGCGGCAGAGGAACATCTGCAGCAGGCTGCAGCAGAAACGCAGACGATTCAGCAACAGATCAGCCTGATTGCCGATCTGGCAGACCAAAGTAACATTCTGGCACTGAATACGGCCATACAGGCCGCGCTGGCAGGTGAGGCCGGGCGGGCGTTTCGTGTGGTCGGCGAAGAAGTGCAGCGTCTGGCGCAACAGGCGAATGACAGCACTCGTCAGATCAGCAGTCTGTTACAGACGATTCAGTCACATCAGCAGGCGGGTCTGCAACAATTGCAGTGCCAGGCTGAACAATTAAATGTGAGTTCACAAGATCATGTCCGGCAGCGACAACAATTGGTGCAGTTGAGTGCGGACAGTAACGGGCTGGCTGAACATCTCACCCGATGGTGTGCTGCTGCAGAACAACAGACAGAAACGGCACGACTGCTGGGTGATCAGCTGCACATTATCTATACGATCGGGCAACAGACAACAGAGAGTGTTACCCAGGCCACTGAAGCGACGGCGGCCCTGAATACACAGCTGACCCCTCTGGAGACCGCCTTAGCACCGTATCAGCCGCAGCCAGTGACAGATCAGCCCGTGTTGAGTGCGACTGCCTGATGCCACGGTCTGTGCTGGATCATCTGCGTGATGTGCCACTACCGGATTTCGGTGACACAGTACCGGATGGCCCGTATGTTAAGTTGTATACGACTGAACTGGACCGGTTGTTACATCAGGTTGAATCCCTCAGTCATCAATATCCGGATGCCACGGCTGAGGTGTTACAGGCCGCTTTGCTTGCGAAACGCCTGAGCCCGATACAGGACCTGATCACACCACTGAACGCCCAGGCGGCGCACTATCAGCATACGATCCGGGCAGACGGCCTGTCGGCGTATCTGCAGACTGACCTCATCGAGCCATTGCTTAGTGCACTGGAACCTTATCTGAAAAGCCATACTGACCCTGAATATTTTGCGTTAAGATTGAAACGCGGTAGTGAGCATATCCAGGCTCAGCTATACACAGACAATGGGGCGATCGGGGAGCCCGTGGTACTGGCGTACCAGTATGCATTGGATGAAGCACTGCTGGTGGAACACCAGGGTCAGGTGTATGCGATCTCTCCGCAGCAACTGATGCAGGTAGTACGTCTGCCGGGCACAGAGTTACGAGACACAGTGACCCATGCTGGTACGCTTTATCGTTTGCGTGAACTGCATACCTTGTTTGCTCCTGAGCAGACCGCATCGCCGCGACCCGGTACAGTCAATTTGTTACTGACCCGGACGCAGGATGCGTTGCGTGTTGAGCAGATTCTGGGGTATCACCGACGGCTGATCCGGCCGATTTGTTTGCCGGGGCACCCGTTACCCTGGCTCAGCGGCGGCAGTCTGCTGCCGGACGGGCGGATTGCATGGCATATTGAACTGAACAGCTTGACGGGTAACGACTGATGCAGCCAGCAGATTATATGCAGGCGGCCTTAGCCTTGGCGGAACAGGCGGCAGCGGCTGGTGAAGTTCCGGTCGGTGCCGTGGTAGTACATCAGGATACGATTATCGGCTCTGGCCGGAATCAGCCGATTCACGCGCAGGATCCGACTGCACATGCTGAGATTCAGGCGATCCGCGCGGCAGCCCGCCAGCTTGGCAATTATCGCCTGACCGGCAGCATTCTGTATGTCACGCTGGAGCCTTGTGTGATGTGTGCGGGTGCTATCATCCAGGCACGGATTGCCCGGGTTGTATATGGTGCCAGGCAGCCTCGCACAGGCGCAGCGGGTAGCGTGTTTGATCTGCTGCCCTCAGACCAGCGGTTTAATCATCGTACGGAATGCATCGGCGGCCTGGCGGCCACAGCGGCGAGCGACCTGTTACACACCTTTTTTGCGCAAAGGCGCATTTCTCATGCAATTGCCTGATTTTCGTTCAGCCCGGGTGCTGGTGTGTGGCGATATCATGCTGGATCGGTACTGGCATGGTCAGATTGACCGGCTGTCGCCGGAAGCACCGGTACCGATAGTCCAGGTACAGCGCCAGGATGATCGTCCCGGTGGTGCAGCGAATGTGGCTGGTAATATCGCCGCACTGGGAGGGCAGGTCACCTTATGCGGTATCATCGGCCAGGACGAACCCGGCACCCGGCTACAACAGCTGTTAGCCAAGACGGGTATCCGGCACCAGTTGATCCCACATCCGACTGCGCCCACCCACACCAAGCTGCGTATCCTGGGCCAGCAACACCTGTTGCGGGTTGATAATGCCGTGATGACACCGGATCCGGGGATTCGGGATCAGTTGCATCAGGCCTTCCTGGCGGCCCTGCCGGATCAGCAGCTAGTGATTCTGTCAGATTATGCGAAGGGCACGCTGACCGATCCGCAGCCGGGTATCCAGGCCTGTCGGAATGCTGGTATACCTGTTCTGATTGACCCGAAAGGTGTTGATTATCAGCGTTACCAGGGGGCTACTTTACTGACCCCGAACTGGTCAGAATATACGGCGGTCGTCGGTCCCTGTCCGGATACAACCACGCTGATTGCAAAAGGCCGGCAGTTGATACAGGACTGCCAGCTGCAGGCGTTACTGATCACCCGGGGCGAACAGGGTATGACGTTGCTGCAGGCTGATCAGGCCCCCTGTCATCTGCCGACTCAGGCGCGTGAAGTGTACGATGTGGTTGGTGCCGGTGACACGGTGATTGCCACCTTGGCGAGTGCGTTGGCGGCAGGAGTGACATTGCCATCTGCTACCCGGTTGGCAAATCTGGCGGCGGGGTGGGTCGTGGGCAAGCGGGGTACCGCCAGTGTGACCCGCGTCGAACTGCATGCAGCTTACCAGGCGATGTATCCAAAGCTGACATCATCAACGACTGAACCGTACCGGTCCGGAATTCTGGAAGAAGCAGACCTGATGGCGCAGGTTCAGGCGGCTCGTGCCCGGGGCGAGCGCATCGTGATGACCAATGGCTGTTTTGATATTTTGCATGCCGGACATACCGCCTGTCTGATCAGGGCGGCCGAGCTGGGGGATCGACTCCTGGTGGCGATCAACACAGATGCGAGTATCCGGGCACTGAAAGGGTCGCAGCGGCCGATTAACCCGCAACAACATCGTTTGCAGGTACTGGCAGCATTAGCCAGCGTTGACTGGGTGGTTGCCTTTGCAGAACTGACACCGGAAAGACTGATCGCACAAATTAAGCCGGATGTGCTGGTCAAGGGGGCGGAATATGCTGGAGCACAGATCGTCGGTGCGGATATCGTGCAACAGTCCGGTGGTAAGGTGGTGTTTATCGAAACAGAGCATACAAAAACCTTATCCACCAGCCAGATCATTACGGCCATTCAGACACAAGCATGTGGCTGAAGCTATACAGCATCCTGTTGTGGCTGGGGCAGCCGGTGTACTGGCTACGACTGTACTGGCGTGGACGCAACAACCCGGGCTATCGCCGACACTGGCGTGAACGCACCGGGCATATTGCAGCGCCGGTACAGCCGGGTAGCCTCTGGATCCATGCCGTCTCAGTCGGCGAAACCCAAGCGATTGTACCCTTTATTCAGCAAATGCAGACCCGACACCCTGAGCTGCCGCTCTATCTGACCCAGACCACACCGACCGCACGGGCCCAGGTCGAACGGTTATTCGGCAACAGCCTGCCACACAGCTACCTGCCATACGATCTGGTGTGTTATCTGCGACGTTTTCTGCATACCTTGCGGCCCCGGGCACTGATACTGGTCGAGACAGAACTCTGGCCCAATCTGTTACATGAGTCGGCACGACAGGACATCCCGGTGTACCTGGTAAACGCCCGCCTGTCTGCCCGTTCACAGGCAGGCTACCAGCGTCTGCGTCACTTCACCGGGCAAACTGTGGCGCAGTTGCACGCAGTCGCGGCGCAGACACCGGCAGATGCAGCCCGGTTGCATAGCTTGGGGATACCAGAATCGAAGATTCAGGTGACAGGTAACCTGAAATATGACCAGCCGATCCCTGCGCCGCACGCAGCTCGTGCCTTGCGCCAGACCTGGCCATCCGGCCCGATCTGGATCGCGGCCAGTACCCATGTTGGTGAAGATGAGATAGTGCTTGCAGCGCATGCCCGCTTGCGCCAGCGTCATCCGACAGCGCGTCTGATCCTGGTGCCGCGTCATCCGGAACGTTTTGACACCGTTGCTGCCAGTATCCGGGACAGCGGACATCGCTGTGCTCGCCGTAGTCAGAATGAGCCAATACAGACAGACACCAGTGTTTACCTTGCCGACACGATGGGTGAGTTGCGCATTTTGCTGGGCACCGCTGATATCGCCTTCATCGGCGGCAGTCTGATGCCGGTCGGCGGGCATAATATGCTGGAAGCTGCAGCGCAGGGTATCCCGGTGTGTTTCGGGCCACATACGTTTCATTTTGCTGACATCGCGCAGCAGCTTTTACAGCATGGTGCTGCGCAACAGATCACAGATGCTACTCATCTGGCGCTGACCTTGTCTCGTTGGCTGCAGGATCCGGCAGCACGTCAGGCTGCCGGGCAGGCCGGTTGGGATGCTGTGCAGCGCAATCAGGGGGCTGTCACACGTCTGTACCAGCAGTTGTCGGCACTTATATGCGCATAAAAGGAAACTATTCAGCGCCTGTTTACGATCCGGCGAACATGCTGTCATTCATGGATTCCGCGACTTCGTGCGGAATGACGCGGTATCCTGAAAGTAGCCACTTGAATCGTACCCGATGTTGTTCATGAGCTTGACACTATCAGATGTCTTGGTAGAATCCCCCGCTCAGATTGCGCGGGAATAGCTCAGTTGGTAGAGCACAACCTTGCCAAGGTTGGGGTCGCGAGTTCGAGTCTCGTTTCCCGCTCCAGTTCATCATTACCTTCCAGTGGCCGAATGGCAGAATGGCTATGCAGCGGACTGCAAATCCGTGTATCTCGGTTCGACTCCGGGTTCGGCCTCCAGTCTGACTTCTGAAAACGTCGTGAGCGAAGCGCAGATGGCGCGCAAAAGCGCAGTGTACTAGGGAGCACATGAACATCTTGAATTCAGTGTGTCCACGCACTTCATCCCTTCGGGGCTAGCGTGAAAATCTGCTCCAGACAGATTTTTTAACGAAGTATCTGC
>JAHDBG010000061.1 GCA_020630515.1 Gammaproteobacteria bacterium | reverse complement strand
GTCTGCTGCAGATTGCCCTTTTGCTGGCTGAGCTGCTGGCTGATCAGACATTTTTCGAAACAGCCGACCTGTTCCGGCAAAGTGAGTGCCGCATCTCCGGCTTCGCCATGCATGATGCGTTCCAGATCATAATCCAGTTGCTCGCCCAGCAACACATAACGTTCGGCAATGTTGCGCAATTCGCGTACATTACCCGGCCAGCGATGCGCTAGTAAGGCCCGGATGTGATCCGCACCGGGCGATGGTGCCGGTCGTTCGTAGCGCGCCCCGGCGATTAAGGCAAAGTGCTGAAATAACAATGGAATATCTTCCATCCGTTCGCGCAGCGGTGGTATCCGCAGTGTGACCACGTTCAGCCGGTAATACAGGTCTTCGCGAAAGGTGCCCTGGTGACTCGCCGCAGCCAGATCAACCTTGGCGGCAGCCACGACCCGCAAATCTAATGGCACTGGCGTGTTACTACCGAGCCGCTCGACTGCTCGTTCCTGCAGTACACGCAACAGGTGTACCTGGGCCGCGAGTGGCATACTTTCTATTTCATCCAGTAATAAGGTGCCCTGACTGGCATGTTCAAACCGTCCGATGCGGCGTTTTTTTGCATCTGTAAAGGCACCTGGTTCGTGTCCGAATAATTCGCTTTCGATCAGATGATCCGGCATAGCACCGCAATTAACCGCGACGAAATGGTGCGCGGAACGGTGGCTGTGTTCATGCAATGCTCGAGCAACCAGCTCTTTACCGGTACCGGTTTCGCCGACCACCAGCACATCGGCATCTGTATCTGCAACCTGACTGATGGTGGTACGCAATTGTTGCATCGCAGCAGTATTTCCGATCAGGCGCGGCCCGGGGGCACTCTGCATCGTCAGCTCGGTCTTTAAGCGGCGATTCTCCAGGGTCAGAGCACGACTGTCCAGCGCTCGACCGACCGTATCCAATAATCGTTCTGGTGCAAACGGCTTTTCGATAAAATCATAGGCACCGTCGCGCATCGCTTGCACCGCCATAGCTACATCGCCATGTCCGGTGATCAGTATTACCGGCAGTGCCGGATCAATCTGCCGGATCTGCGCCAGCAGGGCCATCCCGTCCATCTGCGGCATCCGGATATCCGAAATCACCACGCCTGGCCAGTCGCGATCCAGCCGGTCTAAGGCCGGTCTGGCTGCGGCAAAATCGTGTACCGTATAGCCGCCCAGTTGTAATGTCTGTACATTTGCCTGACGTACCGCAGGCTCATCATCAATAAAAAAGACCGGGTTCTGTGTCATGCCAGGGGTAAACTGAAGGTGAAGGCAGCACCACCACTGCGGGCTCGTGCCACTGTCAGGGTGCCGCCGGAATGTTCAATGATTTGTTGCGAAATCGCCAGGCCGAGCCCTAATCCTGCCCGCCGTGTGGTAAAAAATGGATCAAAGATCTGTATCAGTTGCGCGTCCGGGATACCGGGGCCATTGTCACTGACCGTGACATAGCAAAATCCTTCAGCACAGTGTACCTGGATATTGATACTGGGCTGCGATGTCTGTGCCGCGATCAGGGCCTGGAGTGCATTGCCGATCAGATTGACCAGCACCTGTTCCAGCCGGGTGGCATCTGCCAGTACCTGCACCCTTGTGGCTGCGATCTGTAGCGCCACCCCGGCCTGTTCCAGTTCGCGTTGCCACAATTGTGCACTGACCTGAATCGCTGCTGCTAATGATACCGGCACACATTCACCACTGGATTTGCGCGCAAACTGTTTCAACTGGGCACTGATTCGTGCCATCCGCGCCACCAGTTGCGTAATCGCACTCAGATTGGCAGCGACATCTGTTGTGGCATCACGCTGTAACAACAATTGTGCGTTCCCGGCATAACTGCGGATTGCGCTGAGTGGCTGATTCAGTTCATGTGCCACACTGGCCGATAACTGGCCCAGCATCGCTAGTTTTGCCGCCTGTACCAGTTTATCCTGCGCAGCACGCAGGGCGACTTCAGCCCGCTGTCGTTCTTCAATCTGGTGCTGTAAATCTACGGTGCGTGTCTGCACCCGCTGTTCCAGCTGGTTATGCGCCTGTTCCAGCACCTGGCGAGCCTGCACATGATATTGCTGGCGCTGCCAGACCATGGCTGCACCGATTAACCCGATACCACACAGGGCCAGCGCAATC
This sequence comes from Gammaproteobacteria bacterium, assembly GCA_020630515.1. GTDB lineage: Bacteria > Pseudomonadota > Gammaproteobacteria > Chromatiales > Chromatiaceae > JAHDBG01. Next base: position 5,491 of record JAHDBG010000061.1, on the reverse strand, counting down.
CAGGTTGCCTGCCAGGCACGGCTATCAACTTCGTCTAATGAATTCAGCACATGTAACTGCCAGTCTGCTGCAGGCATCGGTTGTTGTACGTGCAGGTAATGATGCGCCACACCATGATCCGCCATCTGCACTAAGCTCGCAGTCCTGAATTGTCCTGCCGTCTGCCGGGACAGTATGGGTAACGATTGCCCCGGATAACGCTGACTGTGTCGGATCCGTTGTTTTACCGCAGCAGTCAGTGGCAGCCAGGTGTGGTATAACCAATCCGGTCGAGTCGCGATGAACACGACGCCATCTGTATCGGTGACAAATATCTGCTGGCGTGCACCACGCCAACGTTTCTCCAGGACACTGACATCCAGCTTGACCACCACCACACCAATCACTTGTCCAAGCTGATACACCGGTTCAGCAAAATAATAACCCCGTACGGCAGACGTGGTTCCCAGAGCAAAATAACGTCCGGTGCGGCCCTGCAACGCCTGCCGGAAATAAGGCCGGTAGGCAAAATGACGTCCGATAAACGTATCTTCTGCCTGCCAGTTACTGGCCGCCCGGGTGATGCCCTGCCGATCCATGAGATAGATGGCCAGTGCCTGGCTTGCCTGCGCACTTTGTTCAAAATATTCGTTCAGTGCTTGGCGGGCAGACAGATTATGTGGCTGTTCCAATACCTTACGCACGCGTTGATTAGTCGCAAGTAAGGCCGGAATGGCCTGATATTTTGCCAGTTCCCCGGCAACATGCGCTGCATACAGGGTCAGCTGTTTCTGGCTGTCTGCCAGATGGTCCTGCAGCGCGGCCACCCGCACCGACCAGAACACTGACAGCAGTACGACTGTGATCGCCACACTGACGTAAAATAACAAACGCCAGACATCACTGGCAGTGAAGGTGCCGGGTGCGAAAAAAACCGGTATGTTCAGCACTGTTTATACACGAAATAAGCACCCGTAATGATGATGCAGCGTATCGCACTTGGCATTGAATACGATGGCCGCCGGTTTCATGGCTGGCAGGCGCAACGTGATCCAGTGCGTACTGTGCAGCACACACTGGAACAGGCCCTGACACAGGTCGCCGCGCATCCGGTGCGGGTCGTCTGTGCCGGACGCACAGATACCGGCGTACATGCACTGGCGCAGGTCGTACATTTTGATACCACCGCACTGCGGACACCGTATAACTGGGTCGCCGGCACCAACACCAGTTTACCGCAGGATGTGAATGTCTGCTGGGCGCAGACCGTCAGCGCTGATTTTCATGCCCGTTATTCAGCCCTGGGACGGCATTATCGTTATCAGATTCTCAACCGCCCGGTACGCAGCAGCCTGTGGGCCGGACGTGCAACCTGGGTCAGTCGACCGCTGGCCGTCACACAGATGCATCAGGCCGCTCAGGCATTGCTTGGAACACACGACTTTTCCAGCTATCGTGCCCGGGCCTGCCAGGCGGCATCACCTGTCCGCACCCTGCATCAGATCCGGGTTGAACAACAAGGTGAACTGATCATCCTGACTGTACACGCAAATGCATTTTTACAACATATGGTGCGCAATATTGCTGGTGTGCTGATGACCATCGGGAAGGGCGAACGCCCGCTCCACTGGGCTGAACAGGTCTTGCATTACGGCGACCGGACGCGTGGCGGTGTCACTGCTACGCCGGATGGTCTGTATTTTGTCGGAGCTGATTATCCGACTGTATTTGACTTAGCCCGGCCTGCATAGCGTGTCAGTCTGCATGAATCTGATTGACCGCCTGATCCTGCGCGAAGTCCTGAAGGCACTCGGCCTGATCATTCTGATTCTGTTGGTGGTACTGTGTGCGAATCAGATGGTCCGACTGCTTGGCAAAATCGCTGCTGGTGCCCTCTCCGGCGAAATGTTGCTGAGCCTGATCGGCTACCAGATCATCCGGCTGCTGCCACGGCTGTTGCCTGCAGCCTTCTTTTTTGCGCTGTTGTGGGTGCTGGCCGGCATGTACCGCGATAACGAAATGACCGCTCTGTACAGCAGTGGTATCAGTGTTGCACGGATTTATCGTGCCGCACTGATCAGCGCATTGCCAGTCTGCATCCTCACGGCTGCCTGTTCACTGTACTGGGTGCCCTGGGCGAATGCCGGCATTCAGCAGATCCGGCAACAGCCACAGGCGCTGGATAAGATCAGCCTGGTGCGTCCGGCAGAATTTAACGAATATGGTGAGGTCATTGTGTATGCCGCCGCCCTGTCCGCAGACGGCACCCGGTTACAGCAGCTGTTTCTGCAGGATCAGCAGCAGGACCAGACTGGTATTGTACTGGCAGAAAGCGCACAGATTCACACAGCACCAGAGACAGGCGAACGTTATCTGATTCTGCAGCAGGGCCACCGGTATGTCGGTACACCCGGACAGGCTGACTATCAGATCGGTAGCTTCGGGGAATATGGCCTGCGGATTCCTACAACAGAGCCTGCTCCGGTCCGGTTGCAGATTGCAGCGCAGTCGAGCAGCTGGTTATGGCAGCAGGACCAGCTCGCAGCGCGTGCCGAATGGCAATACCGCTTGTCCCTGCCCCTGGCGGTGCTGGTCTTCACGCTGCTGGCGGTACCACTGGCCCGGACTGCGCCGCGCAAAGACATCTATGGTCGGATTGCGCTGGCGATCCTGATCTATTTTATCTATCTGAATCTGCAGCGGGTGGCCGAACGCTGGATGGAACAGGCGATCACCCCGGCCTGGCTTGGATTGTGGTGGGTTGCTGCCGGCCTGGCGGTGATCGCTGGCTTACTGCTGTGTCTGAACTCTGCCTGGCTGGCACAGCAGCGGCGCATCTGGCATACCCGTTATGTTCACACTTAGACTCTACGAACGTTACCTCGCGCGCGCAATCCTCAGTACCACTTGCCTGACCCTGCTCGCTCTGGTGAGTTTGCTGGTCGTATTCCGGTTTATTGATGAATCAGAAGACCTGAATACAGGCCATTATCAGCTGTCGGACGCACTGTGGGTAGCCCTGCTGTCTGCTCCGCACGACTTACTGGCCGCCTTTCCGATGGCTGCCTTGCTCGGCGGCCTGCTCGGACTTGGTGGCCTGGCCAGTCGCAGCGAACTGATTGCGTTGCGGGCCGCCGGAGTCAGTGTCGGACAGATCCTGCTCGCCAGCGCGAAGACCGGACTGGTGTTATTCCTGTGTGTGATCGTGTGCAGCGAATGGATTGCGCCCTACACGGCACAACAGGCGCAACAATGGCGGCTGGCCCGCCAGCAAGGCGCCATCGCTCACTATACAGACGACGGTCTGTGGGCGCGTGATGGTAACACCTTCATTCATATTGCACAGATCCATACCAGCACGCAACTGAGCGGAATCACCAGCTATATTCTGGACGAACAACACCGGTTACGCACCCATCAGCGGGCGACCAGCGCCCGCTATCAGGACAGTAGCTGGCAACTGTATGAGATTGCCCGCACCGATATTCTTCCGGAAAGCAATCAGGTCCACACCGCACACCAGGACAGAGCACGCTGGGATACCCTGCTGAATCCGGCACTGCTTGCTGTGATCATCACAGATCCTGCCCTGCTCACCCTACCTGAGTTGCATCAGACCATTCGCTATCTGCGTGACAACGGCCAGAACGCACTGATCTACCAGCTGGCGTACTGGGATAAAATCGTCAACCCGATCACGACCTGGCTGATGTTATTACTCGCGGTACCCTTTGCTTTGTCACAGCCCCGGCGTGGTGCCGGACAACGGATCATGCTCGGTGCCTTGATCGGAGCAGGTTATTTTCTGCTCAGCCGGGGATTATCGTATGCCACTGTGGTCTATGCACTCAACCCGCTGCTGGTCATCTTTATCCCTACCCTGCTGTGCCTGGGCGGCATGGGGTACCTGTTACAACACAGACGCCCCCGGAGAACCATGACCGGATAACATTGGTACTGAGATCGCCACATCAGTTTGGATCGAACCCCGGAAAGACCGTGACATTAACTGCAGATCATCTGTACGCGACACCACATAATCCACTCTCCCGCTTTGTGTTTGATGAGCGGGTCGCCGCTGTTTTTTCCGACATGATCCGGCGCTCCGTACCCGGCTATGCAGACATTCTGCACATGCTGAGCCTGATCACCCGGCGTTACGCCCAGCCGGACAGCCAGCTGTATGATCTTGGCTGCTCACTCGGCGCTGCCAGTCTGGCGATGGCACAGGGCCTGATCCAGCCGGGCTGCCGGATCCTGGCAATTGATCAGTCATCTGCAATGATCGCCCGTGCCAAGGCCTGTCTGACTGATCCCGATCTGCCGATCGTGTTACAGCAGGCCGATATCAGTACGCAACAGATCGACAATGCATCCGTCGTGGTACTGAATTTCACCCTGCAATTTATCCGGCCTGAACAACGCTTGGCGCTGCTGACCCGTATCCGCCAGGGCCTGCGGCCAGGAGGGGTGCTGGTGCTGTCGGAAAAGATCGCCAGTGACGATGCGGCTGAACAGGCAGAACTGGAAGCCCTGCACCATGCGTATAAACGCGCGAATGCATACAGCGAACTCGAAATCAGCCAGAAGCGTACCGCTCTGGAACAGGTGCTGATACCGGAAACCCGCCATACGCACATCGTCAGACTGCAGGCTGCGGGCTACCATCGTTGTACCCTGTGGTATCAGCATTGTCAGTTTGTGTCCTGGGTGGCACACACATGAATCCGGACAGGCATGAAAGATAAACCGACCGGGATCCCCAGTCCGCACGATACCTGCTTCCAGAAACTGATGCAGCAGCCGGAAAATGCGCTGGCGTTTTTCCGGCATTATCTGGCACCAGAGTGGCAACAGCAGGTAGATCTGAACACGCTGACGCTGGACTCGGGCAGTAGTATCACCACTGAATTTGCCAGACTGCACAGCGATATTCTGTATCGGGCAACGCTACGCGTTCCCGTAGCACAAGGTCAGACGGCATATCTGTACACAATTGTTGAACACCAGAGCACACCGGATAAAGCGATGGCTCTGCGTCTGTGGCGCTACAAAGCGAACCTGCTGATGCGCCATGTGCACGCGGATGTGTTACCGCCGATACATACCATGGTGTTTTATCATGGACACCAGAGCCCCTACCCGTACAATCTGGATCTGTCGCAATGTTTCAGCTCAGATGCTCATGCACAGCATACCTTACAGGGCGTGCCACAACTGATAGATGTGCAGCAACAACCTGATACGGAATTGCTGAGTGCAGATCGGGCCGGGCTGGTCAGTTATTTTTTCAAACATGTGCGGGATAAAGACGTACTGCCTGCCCTGATGGCCTTACCGGCAGAGCTGTTGCGTCGTATCACCCGTGAGTCAGACGGGCTGATGTTGCTGGAGACCCTGATCAACTACTACCAACAACAGGCCAGCACGCAGGATGCACTACAAGCGATTCAGCAAGTTGCTGACAAACTGGAACCACAACAACGGGAGGATATTATGAAACTGGGTGAAG
>JAHDBG010000060.1 GCA_020630515.1 Gammaproteobacteria bacterium | reverse complement strand
ACCACCTGGCCCAGCGGGATGTCCTGCCAGTGTTGCCGGGTATGTTGTTCCTGCCACGGCGCGGGCAACATGGTGCCTGAGCCGCGCGCGGATGCCAGCCCTTGCGGCACACCGCTGCAATCGGTAAAGGTGCACTGGTCGAACAGCGCATTCGCCAGCCAGGTGCGCTGGAAGTCGCACTGACGAAAATGGATGCGTTCGGCCTGCCAGCGGTTTAACCAGGCATCGGCCAGATTCACCTGCTGCCAGATGACCGGTGTGCGGGTACCGGTCGTATCCAGGCCCCGCAGATCCAGACCGCTCAGGTTGGCGCCCGGTGGCAGAGTGTGATCCGGGTGCAATGCATGTTGCATCTGCAGACAGAACAGCCTGGCCTCACCCGTCGTCTCAGCACACAAAATCTGGTTGATGCCATCCTGTAGCTCAGATTGGGTGTGGTTGCTTTGAGCGATTGCGAGTACAAACTGTCGGGTTTCGCGGCTGAGGGTATGGCGGCTCAATTGCGCCAGGTGCTGGTGATCCGGCAATGCCTGCAATAATGCCTCTGCCAGAAAATATTCAAAGAATGAGGTATGCGCAAAACGGAACTTATCCGTGCTGTCGCGCACCAGAAAGCTGGCATTTTCCAGTTCGGTATGCAACAGGTTGCGGGTGTTGATCCCGGACGAGAGCAGGATATTCCGGATGCCCGGATGGTTGTGCGCAAACGCATCAAACCAGTCTTCCAGGTCATCCGCCGGCAGGTGTTGTAAGGCGTGTTGTTGCAGATGTGCTGCCAGGGTGATCAGGATCCGTTTGCGATCTGGTTTGGTCAGCAGCGGTTCTTTTTCGTGATCACGTTCAATGCCACTCTGAAACAGCTCATCGTATACGGTAGCGATATTGATCGGCCGGCCCTGTCGATGGTGCTCAATCAGTTGATCCGCTATCTCGGTGATAAACCGGGCCATGATCGGGCGGGTGGCCAGGCCGGGCAGATCGTGAATGCCTTGAATCAGGTCAAATGCGTGCGCTCCCTGCTCGGCACCGAGCTGAATCGCAAACAGTTCCCGGATCTGTTCCAGTGACAAGGGTGCCATGTGGTACACCTGGTACCGATTGCTCCGACTGTGGTCGCGGTGTGCGCCGGCGAAAAAACCGGCCTGTTCGCGCAGATCGCGAAAAAAATGAGTACGACAGGTCAATAACAAGCGGGTCGGGCAGGTACTGAAATCAGTTGTCCCGGAGCGGGCCTCGTCCTGGCGTACATTGTCTGGGATGATCTGCAGAAACTGGCGATATAACGTCACGGCATGGTCGCGTCCGATACGATTGCCGATTTCATCCAGGCCATCAAAGATGACCACACAAGGATCAGTCTCAATCAGTTCACGCAGTTGTCCGGCGTGCGTGTGTTCGGTTTTTTCCGGATCCAGGGCGATCAGGATCAGGTCGTTGATCCCGATGGTAACCGGTTTGCCATGCTCGGTGTTCGGAATCACGCGGCGCAGATCAAGATAGACCGGGATCGGTATGGCCTCATCCTGTTGTCTGGCCTCGTGTAGTTTTTTTGCCAGCAGTCGCACAGTGACCGTCTTGCCCATGCCAAAACCACCCAGTAAGACGGTGGTACGCTGGGCTGACTCGGTTGCGCAGACCCAGTCAAACAAGGTCTGTACCGCCGGGATGGTGTCTGCGGCGGTCGTGTCGTCGCCTTCGCTCGACTGCATCCGGGCCTCAGTCACCCGGACTGGCTCAATATCCAGATTGCCTGACCATGAGCGGTATGCAACCTCGTGCAGGGACACCGGTTTTGAGGATCTGGTCTTTTGCGGCGGTGGTTGGGCACTGGCCAGATATTGACAGATCTGTTGCCGGATTTCTTGCACGAACTGGTCTTTGGTGTGTTCGCCGGTGTCTTCCCATAATTGGGTCAGGTTGTGATAATCCGGAAATTTGAACACCGGATAATTCGGCATGGCGCGATAAGGCTCACATAAATTGCTGCGTGCGTTGGTCAGTTGTATCACACAATAAGGTCGCTGATCTGGCGGGCCAGGCCGGTGATAAAATACCGTCGCTTCGCTCTGGCAATCCGTGCTCTGACACCATTTATCACTGGCCATAAACAGCGCAAAATCAGCATCTTCTGCCGCAGGCAGGTACTGATCTGCCATGTTATTACTGTTGCCGCGCATATCATCCCGGTCAAACCACAGTCTGATCGAAAAGTCCCGACCCCATGGATCTGGCAGGTACCTGCAGCTTGTTCTGAGCCGGGTGACAAAGTCATTCAGATAGTGTTCGATGTTGGCCGAGCCTTCCCAGGCGTGACTGATAAAGACCTGATACTGTGGTTTCAGGATCGCTGGCTCGGTGGTCTCGCGGGGTGTTCCACGTACCGAATCTGCACTGGTCTGTGCCTGCAGGACGCGCCGCTGTTCGCGCTGTATGGCCTGCTGATTCCACGTAATCTGAAACGCCTGTTTTGTCGATGTCAGTCGCAACAGAGGCGGTTCAGCGTCCGGCGTGATATCCCGCACCGCCTGGTTAATGCGCTGGATGCGCTTGCGGATGGCAGCTGCATCCGGCGCCGTTCCTTCCCGGCCGGCCAGTTGTGCCAGTACGGCCTGTTTCTCGACCAGGCTGACGCCGGCCTCCTTGCCATCGCGATGTTCGCAGCTGAACATCGCCTCCAGCAGCTGCCAGCAGACCGGCGGGAGCTCCTGCTGGAGCGTGTCCTGATACAGATCGTACATTGGGTGTGTCATAGTCGGACTCCTGAATGGCCTTGTCACGGCTGTCACAATAATGCAAAGTCGTGACTAAGTCAATCAGTCTGGCGGGTTTCGGGCCCTTAGCAAGGACGGCTTAGCTGATGCACCAGGCCGACCCAGTTGCTCATGATCACTTGTGCACTGTCGTGCCAGGTGTTCTGCAGGGCCGGAATGAGCAGGTCTTCGGGAAAGGCCGGGGCTGCAGTGCCGGTCCGGCTGGTCTGTTGCACCTGTTGGTGATATTCGGCCAGGATGGCCTGACTGCGGCGTGAAAAATAATGCGTGATCAGTGGTGGGATATCGGGTCGGTCACCCGAGGTAAAGTGCTGCATCTCGCGCTTGTATTCCTTTAGCAGCGAGATGGTGTCATATTCCGGGTGGCCCTGAAACAGCACAAAGCGGAGTCCGTCCGGGCTGGTCGCCAGGTGTACGCCTGCTTCAGGGCTGTGTACCAGAACGGGTAACCCGGCGGCGGCGAATTGTGCCGACGTCACGGCATTCCAGCGTGAATGAGGTACATCGAACCGGGTATTCACCTGTCGGATCAGGGGGTGCGCCGGATTTGTGACCTGATGGCGGTATACCCCCCAGATCTTGCTGGTCTGCCGCTGGCGTTGTTGCTGATAACGGCTTTGTAATACAGCATGGGTGGCCAGGCATGAACACAGGGTGGAGGTGACGGCCTCCGCAGCCCAGTCCAGCACGGTTTGCAGTGGTTGCCAGAAGGGTTGTGCCGCCAGTTCTGTACCCTGCACATTCGCACCCGTGATAATCAGGGCATCCAGCCCTTCATGACGCAGGTTGTCAAACGTGTCGTAATAACGGTTAATATAGGTCTGCGTTCTGGTATGGCGCACAATCTGTGGCAGGCTGAAGAGGTGGACATGAAATTGTGCCACCGGATTGCTTTCTCCGATCAGACGTAAAAACTGTCGTTCGGTCGCCTGCAGGGCCGCATCCGGCATCATGTTCAGCAGGCCGATATGTAATTCGCGAATCTGTTGCCGTGGTGCCCGCTGCGGTGGTAATACATGAATACTTTCCTCCTGCAGCCGGGCAAAGGTTGGTAGTGCACTATGCGCAATGATCGGCATGTGTCGCCTCCTGGCGCGCGATGGCGGTTTCGATCAGTTGCAGAAAATCAGCTTCATCCCGGATTGCAGCGACTTCAGCGGCAGTGACGGTATAGCCCTGGCGCGCGATGGCGGCATAACGTGGTACCCGTGTGCGGAACAGGTGTGGGAACACCCAGCGCGCAAATGCATCAGGTTCGATCTCGGCAGCATAGGTCAGTTGGTTCTGCTGTAAATAACGGTGCAGGTAGTCATCTAAAAAGTCCGGGTGGTAATACAATGGCTTTGGTGCCTGTTGTGCCCGCTGAATCAGCAGTTCCTGCTCTGCCTGGTCGGTTACCTGGATATACAGCAGCAGGGTATGCCGGGTCAGTTGTTGCAGCATATCCGGAGCATCCAGCTCACACAGAGAACCACCGGCATCATTGATAAAATGCGGATAGCCGTAGATGTTACGTGCCTTCTGAATAAATTCCGGAACATCACGCATCGCCGCAATTTCAGCAGCACGATAGTTCGCCTGGCGGCGTTTGAATTCGGCCAGTTCAGTACCGCCCTGTTCCGGGTCGCCGATCTTGCCGATATAGGTCAGGACTGGGCCGAGGTCTGTGATCTTGATATTGTTGCGGATCGCAATCCAGTCTTTGCGTAACAGGTCGCGCAGAAAGGGGACCTGCATGGCCTGGGCCTTGATCAGATCCAGAATATCTTCATCCAGATAGCGGGTGCCGATCCGGTAATCGCCGGAATAATGGAACCAGCCAGCCTGGCGTAGCTGATGCGACAAATAGGTCTTGCCGACACCGGACATGCCGAGTAAGGTGATGCTTTTCTGTTTCCAGGCACGGAATTCAGACGGTGTGAATTGCATAGTTATGCTCAGCTGAGTGATGGGAAGCAGAGGTCATCGGACCCGGGAATCTATTTTCAGGAATCAATCTTTTATGTCAGTTATTCAACGAGTTTGCGCACGCGAGATTCTGGATTCGCGTGGTAATCCGACGGTGGAAGCCGATGTGATCACGGCGACCGGGGCACTGGGCCGGGCAGCGGTGCCGTCTGGTGCGTCAACCGGCTCGCGCGAGGCCCTGGAACTCCGCGATGGCGATAAACAGCGCTATCTGGGTAAAGGAGTATTGCAGGCGGTGGCGAACGTCAATACGACGATCGCGCCGGCCCTGCAGGGTATGGCAATTGCTGACCAGGCAGCGCTGGATCAGGCCCTGATTGCGCTGGATGGCACACAGAATAAGGCGAAACTCGGCGCCAATGCAACCCTGGCAGTGTCGCTGGCGGCGGCCCATGCGGCAGCGGCAGAACAGGGTATGCCCTTGTACCGGTCGCTCGGTGCGGGGCCTTACCGGATGCCGGTGCCCATGATGAACATCATTAATGGCGGAGAACATGCCGACAACAGCGTCGATCTGCAGGAATTTATGATTCTGCCAGTGCAGGCTGGTTCGTTACGTGAAGCCGTACGCCAGGGCGCGGAAGTGTTTCACGCACTGAAAACTGTGCTGGGACAGCGTGGGCTGGCGACAACCGTCGGCGATGAAGGTGGCTTTGCACCGAATCTGCGGTCTAATGAAGAAGCGATTGAAGTGATCCTGGCCGCCTGTGAGCAGGCCGGATTTGTGGTGGGCAAAGAGATTTATTTAGGGCTGGATGTGGCCAGTTCTGAGTTTTACCAGAATGGCGAGTATGTACTGGCTTCTGAAGGGAAGCGATTTGATGCAGCCGGTTTTGTTGATTATCTGGCCCACTGGGTTGAACAATATCCGATCCTGTCTATTGAAGATGGCCAGGATGAGAGCGACTGGGCTGGCTGGCAACTGCTCACAGAACGATTGGGCAATAACATTCAACTGGTCGGAGATGACCTGTTCGTCACGAATACAGAGATTCTGCAACGTGGAATTGAACAACAGATCGCGAATGCGATCCTGATCAAGTTTAACCAGATCGGAACCCTGAGCGAGACACAAGCGGCGATCAGGATGGCACATGCTGCCGGTTACCGGGCCGTGATCTCGCATCGTTCCGGCGAAACCGAAGATACCACACTGGCCGATCTGGCGGTTGCCACAGCCGCCGGCCAGATCAAGACCGGGTCTTTATCACGTTCGGATCGGGTGGCCAAATATAACCGGCTGATGCGGATTGAAGATGAGCTGGGAGATCAGGCCGTCTGGGCTGGCCTGGAGGCCTTTGGCCAGACACAATCCAGGTAACAGGTATGGAACTGCTGCATATATATAAGGGGTCCTGATGTCAGTCTATCGGATACGTCAACTGATCTGTCTGTTGTCGGTCACAATGTTGCTGAATGCGTGTACACCGCTGATTATTGGTGGTGTGGCCACCGGAGTGGGTGTATTGCATGACCGGCGCTCGACCGGAACCCTGGTGGATGATAAGACCATCCTGCTGAAGGCGCTGGGGGTGAGTCAATCGGATAAAAATGGCAAAAAACGCAGCAATATCAGTGTGGATGTGTATAACCAGCGGGTGTTACTGACCGGGCAGGCAGCAGATCGGCAGGTGATCAGCCGGTTTGTGCAGCAGGTGCAGGAGATTCCGCAGGTGCGGCAGGTGCTGAACGAGGTACAGGTTACGGCCGAGGCGAGCTGGGGCGATGCCGCCAGTGCCGCCTACCTGACCGGCAAGGTGAAGCTGGCCCTGCTGGATGTGGATATTGCAGGGTTTGATCCGACCCGGGTGCAGGTGACCTCATCTCTGGGCACCGTCTATATTATGGGTCTGCTGACACCGGAAGAGATGGCAAAGGTAACAGAGATCGTTCGTCTGGTCAGCGGCGTCAAGCGCGTGGTGCGGTTATTTGAACGCTATACCTCGTAAGGTCAGACATAGCCTGCAACGCATCTTTGCCGCAGACGATCTGTTGCTGAATGCGAGTGATTGTCTGGTCTACGGATACGATAACAGCCGTCGTCAGGCACAGCCGGCGGCGGTTTGTTTTGCACAGACGGCGGAACAGATCGTCGCACTGGTACAGTTGTGTCGTGCCCGGCAGATTCCCCTGATTCCACGAGGAGCCGGCACCGGTACCACGGGAGCAACCGTGCCGGAACAGGGTGGTATCGTATTATCGACCGAGCGCTTCCGGCGCACCCTGCAGATAGAACCAGACAACCGCCTGGCAGTGGTGTCACCCGGCGTTACCAACCAGCAACTGCAACAACAGGCAGCACAGCACGGCTTTTTCTGGCCGCCGGATCCGGGGAGTGCCGCAGTCTGCACCATCGGCGGCAATCTGGCACACAACTCAGCCGGGCCACGTGCAATCAGATACGGTACGCCGCGTGACAATACGCTGGGCCTGCGTGCGGTCAGTGGTCGTGGCGAATTGTTACGCACCGGGGTGCGTACCAGCAAAGGCGTGGTCGGTTACGATCTGACCCGGTTACTGATCGGGTCAGAAGGCACCCTGGCGATCATCACCGAAGCAACACTGCAATTAACCCCGTTACCCGAGGCAAGACGGACGCTGCAGGCCGTATATCGCAGCGTTGCCGCTGCTGCGCAGGCGGTCTCAGCCCTGATGGCGCAGCCGGTCACGCCCTGTGTGCTGGAATTTATGGATGGTCGAGCGATCAGCATGGTTCGTGATTATGAAGACCTGGCTCTTCCGGAGGGTGCCGCTGCACTGTTACTGATTGAGGTGGATGGTACCGCAGATGGGATCGCGCAGGCGGCGCAAAAAGTGCGGCAGGTCGCGCAGAATGCAGACTGTATCCAGGTCCTGCTGGCTGACTCTGCTGCCGAGGTGAAACACTTGTGGCGTGCGCGCAAGGCGCTGTCTCCCTCGTTACGTCATGTCGCCCCGAAAAAGATCAATGAAGATGTTGCGGTGCCGGTTTCGCACCTGCCAGCCCTGATTGACGGACTGCAACAGCTCTCGGCTGAGCATGGCATCACGATTGTGAATTTCGGCCATGCCGGCAACGGCAATATCCATGTCAATTTATTGTTCGATCCGGACGATCCGGCGCAGGCAGCGGCCAGTGAGCCGTGCCTGCTCGCAGTCTTTGATCTGGTACTCAGTCTGGGTGGCACCCTGTCGGGTGAGCATGGGGTCGGACGGGCCAAGCGCCCGTATGTCGGGCGAGAGCTGGATCAGCATGCACTGACCCTGATGCGACTGATCAAACAACAGTT
>JAHDBG010000006.1:31094-42343 GCA_020630515.1 Gammaproteobacteria bacterium | reverse complement strand
TGGTATGGAAGAAATATACAATAGTACAACTTCAGATGAAGAGCATGCCGGTAAAGTTAATGCTATGATAAGTATGATTGGTCGTCAGGATGAATATTATGCGAAAAAAATTGCTGAGAAGAATGCAAAAAGCTACCCGGACTGGAATGATGTGAATGGAAATATATATGATTTTATTCCCTGGGTCAGGGCAAAAAGCCTTTCTATGAATTCAGATGATGGTCAACAGTTTATACATGAACAGTTTGTTCGTTCAACTTTTCACTTTAAGAACGAATTCTTTATTTCTGGTCTTGATCTAGTAGACAAAATGTTATTTAGCTATATTGTTAATCACATTGAAAATTTAAATGTATTATATCTTCGGGCAATATATAACCAGCAAGAGTTCAGGGTGTTTGAGGTGTCTGGTATCCTCAATATATTCCGTTCGATAATGAAAGAAAGTACAAATATGGAGCTGAAAAAGTTTGTGGATGATAAAATAAAGAATTCCATTAACACTTATCCATCTTATCCGGGTTCGGAACGTGCGTTGCAAATGATACGAGATCAGAAAATTTATCTGAATCAGAATGGATTTAATATGAATGAATATATAAAAAAAGAAGATAATAATTCTGATTCTGCAGAACCAGAAAAATTATGGTAGTGACCGAGTTATTAGTATGAGTTACTAAGAATCTTGGACGGCCGTAGCCGAGCCCCCACGGATGGGTTTATGGCGTACCTCGGAGGGCCATGCCGGATAACGCTGAAACTGAAGCTGACACCATGGTCCCTATATTTCGTTTGCAGGAGTTTAAGAAATGATGCGTATCTTATCCATCGCTGTGCTCAGCTTAGCGATGTTGTTTGTTGCCGGTTGTGCCGATAAAGAAGAGACATTGCCGCTTTATTCACAAGTGTATGACACGAACCATGATCCACAGGCGGATTTCGGGTTTGCCATGCAGCGGGCAGAAGAGAGTAACCGGCGTATTCTGATGTTTGTCGGTGGTGACTGGTGTATCTGGTGTCGCACTCTGGATAAGTTTTTGCAGGACACACCGTCTGTGCATGATTTTCTGCACAAACATTTTGTGCTGCTGAAGATCTATTACGGTCGTGACAACCGGAATACGCAGTTTCTGGCAAATCTGCCGCCATTTCGGGGGACGCCGCATTTTTATGTGTTTTCTGCTGAAGGAGCAGTTCTGCACAGTCAGCCCACTGCCGTGCTGGAACAGGGTAACGGGTACGATGAACTGAAGCTGATGACCTTCCTGGAAAAATGGGCCACGGCTGAACCGGAGGTGCCGGAAGTGCAGAATCAACAGGCAGTAGCAGGTGCGGCGACTTAGTGTCGCCGATCCGGCACCGGCAGCAGGCTTTACCCTGCTGGAGGTGCTGGTGGCACTGACCATCCTGGCGATTGCATGTGCCGCTGCCATCCAGTCTGTTTCGCAGGCTGCCTTGACTCTGGAAGCTCTGCAGGATCGCACTGAAGCAAATGCCTTGCTGAGCGAACGGCTGGCCGAGTGGCGAGCGTCCGAAGACTGGCCAGCCCCGGGTCAGGAACGCCGGACCTTTCCGGAGAATCAGCGTGAGTGGTTCTGGTCGCGCGAGGTACAGTTATCGCCCGACCCGGACATCCGTCAGGTGGTGGTGCAGGTTGGTCTGGACAAAGATCAGGAGGCTCTGGTGACACGTACTGCTTACTTCCGGCGTACAGCAGGCGATTGATTCTGTGTCTGTACAATCTACCCGCATGACAGCGGGTTTTACCTTGTTAGAATTGTTGGTCGCGATGGCCGTGTTTGCCATCGTGTCGGTTGCGGTCTATGCAGCCTTGTCGCAGATGTTGCTGTCGCGCTCAGTCCTGCAGACACGCTATGCGGATCTGGCGGATCTGCAGCGGGTGCTGGTGTATCTGGAACGGGATATCGCGCAGGCAGTGGCCCGCCCGGTGAAGGGCCCGCATGGTGACAGAGTGCCGGCTCTGCAGTTGGTGAAAGGGACAGTGTTGAGCCTGACCCGTACCGGTGCTGTGACGTACCCGGGCGTGGCAAGTCGTTTATTGCGGATTCGGTATCGTGTGGCAGATAACGCACTGCAGCGCATGGTTTCTGCGGTGCTGGATCAGGCACAGGACACTCGGTTTGACGAGCGTCGGCTGGTGGATCAGGTGGCGGAGTTTGAACTGGCAGTGTTTGACGAGGATACCTGGTATACCGACTGGCCACGGACAGATCAGGATGCTGCAGAACCGGTGCTGACCCACCTGCCGCAGGCGTTGCGGATCCGCATTCAGACCCGTGCCGGGCGGGTTGTGCAACATCGTCTGCCATTGTTATCGCCCCCGGCAGACGCTTCATGAAACAACAGGGTGTGGCACTGATTACCGTGCTGTCAGTGCTGGCTGTGATGGCGACCTTATCCACTGCGACCCTGTTGTGGCAGCAGACCGGGTTGCAACGTACCGAACAGCTCCTGCACAGCAGTCGTGCACTGGATTATGTGGATGCAATGGCGGCCTGGGCAGAGGCGATTCTGTTACGCGATCGGCGTACCAGCGAGACTGACACACTACAGGAAAGCTGGGCGTTGCATCTGTCGCCGCTGGCGCTGGATCAGGGTGTGATTCATGGTCAGCTGGAAGATATGCAGGGTCGTTTCAATCTGAATAACCTGATTGTGAATGGTAAATTCCAGCCTCTGGAAGCAGCGCGGTTACAGCGCCTGCTGGTCGCTGTGGAGGTCGATCTGGCTGCGGCGCAACAGATCACCCATGCCCTGCGTGACTGGCTGGATGCTGATCAGGAAGAGACGTTGCCGGGCGGTGCAGAAGATTATTATTATCTGGCGTTGACACCGGCCCGGCGCTCTGCCGATCAGCCGTTGTTCAGTGCCACTGAGTTGTTATTGCTGCGTGGCATGACGCCGGACATCTGGCAGAAGATTGCGCCCTATGTCACAGCGCTGCCGGGTTATCGACCGGTGAATGTGAATACCGCACCTAAAGTGGTATTGCGGAGTCTGGCGGATGATATGACCGAAACACTGGTTGAAGATATCCTGGATCGTCGGCTGACAGAACCGTTTGTGACAGTAAAGGAGTTTCTGGCCTTTCGCAGCAATCAGCAGCAGATGTCGGATGAAAAACTACCTGAACTTCACAAGACATCGTTGAGTGTGACCAGTCAGTTTTTTTTATTGCGCGGTAACGCACAGATTGCGGAGCAGGTGATACAGGCCCTGCTATTAATCCGGCGTCGTGCGCAGGACGCTACGGTGATTCAACGCAGTTCAGGTGCGCATTTGTGACGCAATCACGTTTCTTTTTGTACTGGCGCGAACAGGGCCCGATGATCTGGTGTCGTACCGGTGCTGCTGCAACGGCGGGTGTGGCAGAACCGGCACAGCTGGCCAGTTTAGTCGGTAGCCTTCGGCTGGTGGTGTTGTTGCCTTGCCTGCATATTTCGATGCATGCACCGTACCTGCCAACGCGCAGCGAGCGGCGCATTCGTGAGAGTCTGCCGTATGCGCTGGAAGAAGAGCTGGCCTGCGACCCGGAACAGAATCATTTTGCGTTCCGCAAGGCGGTGGGTAAGCTGGTGCACACAGCGGTTATCCGCCGCTCTGTGCTGGACGATTATCTACAGCGGATGCGGCAGCTTGGCCTGCAACCGGATCAGTTAGTGCCGGAGTCCTGTCTGTTTGCGGGTGAAAAACCGGTTATTGTGTTGCAGGACGAGACCTTTACCTTGATACCAGGCCTGACCGAAGTCTTCTGTGGGCCAGTCACACAGCTGACAGATCTGGTCGCCTTAAGTCCGGAGCCGGCGGTGGTCTGGGATTTGCGTCTGCAGACACGCGAGCCGGTAGTCGCCTTGTCCGGATATCGTCGTGCAGGCGCAGTGAGAAAGGCACAGGACGAGTTGGCCCGGGCAGTGCTCAGTTATTCTCCGTTGCGGGTAGTGAACCTGTTACAGGGTAGTTATGCGGTCGCTACAGACTCGCTGAACTGGCAATATTACCGGTATGCAGCAGTCACGGCAGTGCTGGTCTGTGTGGTGAGTCTGGTGACACTGGGGTTACGGCATGATGCGCTGGAGACCCGGTATCGTGATCTGACCGCACAGGCAGAACAGATTTATCGCACCACCTTTCCACAGGCACAACAAGTGGTTGATCCGCAGGTGCAGATGCAACAGCAGGTGCAGCGGCTGCAGCAGGCAGCAGCGGCCCGCAGTACCGACTTGATCGGTCTGTTAGCTAATACCGGCGAAGTGCTGCAACGTTTTGGTAAGGAATATATTACCGGTTTATCGTTTGCACAAAGTAAGTTACGAGTGGATCTGAAAGTGCCGTCTGAAGCAGTGATTCAGCAACTGGTCGCAGCTCTTCGTGCATTGCATACGGTCACAGTGACACTGGAGCCAGTACGCCAGGATAAGCAGCAGTATGCGGCGACCGTCTGGATACAACCGATACAGGGATCAGGGACATGATCGCGGCATGGTATGCGAGTGCTGATCAGACGACCCGCAAGTGGCTCGGTGGGCTGGTGTTTATGCTGGGCGCGTTACTGTTATATGGCTGGGTATGGAGTCCCTGGACTGCACAGGTGGCACAGCAGCAACAGCGGGTGGCAGGTGCTGAGGAAGATATCCGCTGGTTATTGCGCCAGAGTGCTGAAGTACATGCCCTGGGTGGTGGTAAGAGTGCGCCGCTTGGCAGCCTGCTGGATACCAGTCTGGATCGTTACCGGCTGCGTCCGGCCCGTAAAGTGGCTGATCCACGCACCGGTGAATGGCAACTGGATTTCACCTCAGTCAATTTCCGGGATCTGTTATTGTGGCTGAACCGGTTGCGTCAGGAGAGTCTGGCGACGATCGCATCCGCTGATATCAGGCGCCTGTCCAGCGGACAGGTGCGGGCCCGTCTGATCTTAACCGAGTGAGTATGATGCAGCAGGCAGCGGCGCGAGCACGAATCTGGCCTTATGTGCTGATCTTATGTCTCGCCTTCAGCGGTTTTGTGGTGGCACTGGTACCGATCAGGGTCATCTGGGAACAGGTCAGAACACCGCAGATGGAGGTGCAGCCGAGTGGATTACGCGGCACCTTGTGGCAGGGTAGTGCCGATTGGGTCGAGTGGCAGACACATTCGGTACAGGCCGTACGTTGGTCGTTTCACCCCTGGGGACTGTTGCGTGGGGTCTGGGAATATCAGGTAGCCCTGCAATATGAAGGCGCCTCAGTGACCGGATTTGCGGGTATCAGCCTTTCCGGGGCTATCCGGGGACGTGATTTACAGGCACAGGCGCTGTTACAGGACATGAATGCACTGATGAACCAATCAGCCATTTACCTGCCAGCAGTGGTGCAGGGCGATCTGCAGGTTGATCTGGCTGAGCTGGTGATAGCCGATGCCTGGCCGATCGCATTGCAGGGACAGCTTGTATTGAGTAGTCTGGGATTAGTCGGGCTGGCTGAACTGGGTGACTGGCAGGGACAGTTATCGCAGACAGGCGATCAGTCTGTGATGCTGCAGTTTGCGCCTGCCGCAGATGATCTGTTACAAGGTGAAGGTCAGTGGATACTGACTCCGGATCAGACCTGGGAATTAACGCTGAAGATCCGGCCAGTCCAGACAGACAGTGAGATCAGCGTACTGGCTGATCTGCTCGGTACCGCAGATCAGCAGGGCTATCTCACCATAACCCAACAGGGGAAATGGCGTTGAACGCCTGGCTGGAACAGTGGCAGACCTGGGACTGGGAAGCGCCTTGGCTGGTTCGTTCGGCCCGTTTGCTGGCCCACCTGGTGCTGCTGAGCTTAGTGATCCTGCTGGCCTGGCAGTCAGCAAACCTGGTCTGGTCATGGCAGACAGAGACTGGCAGATCGGCGGCAACCGTCGTACCGGCAGCGCAGCCGCAGCAACAGCCTGATCCGGCAGTGTATGACCTGTTTCCGGGGGCAGCCCAGCCCAGACCGGTCAAATCACGTCCGGTCGCACCGGCAAGACTCCGTCTGACATTGCGCGGTGTGTATGCGACAGATGATCCGAAGACCGGACTGGCGTTGATTTCGTCGGCAAATGCGGCACCCCGGAAATATCTGGTCGGTGCACAGATTCAGACGGATGTCAGCCTGCACGGTGTGTACGCAGATCATGTCGTTTTGTTGCGCGGTAACGAATTTGTGGAACTGACCCTGCCCAGAAATACACAGGGTATAGAGCAACGTGCCACACCAGCCAGACTGACCGGCATGCCGGGCGAGCCGGTCATACTGCAGCAGCCGCAGGTGGTACGTAAGCTGCAGCGTTATCGTCGGCAATTGCGGGATAATCCGATGGCAATGGGTCGGCTGATCAGCGGTATGCCGGTGATGCGCACAGGCCAGATTCATGGCTTACAGGTTGCACCGGGTACTGACCCGGTATTACTGGGTCAGCTGGGGCTGGAAAAAGGCGACATCCTGATCAGTCTGAATGATATCGCCGTGAATGACATCAAAAACCTGCCAGGTTTGCTCAGCACCTTGAGTGAAGACAAACGGTTTGAGTTGGTACTGGAACGGCGCGGGGTGGTGCAGACCCTGAACATCTATCTCGAATTATGATCCGGGTTGAATCGCGCACCTACTTATAGTGGCGTGTAATCACCCCATAGTGCCTGGATTGCAGCCAGTGCTGCCAGGGGTGCGGTCTCTGCACGTAGGATGCGTGGGCCGAGTCGGACCGGCATCATCCCGTGTTGTATCGCTTGTGCACGTTCTGTTGTGGTCAGTCCCCCTTCCGGGCCGACCGTGATCAGCACGGAGCGTGCTGGTTGGTTAATCTGCGGCAGATGCGACTCAGCCTGAGGATCCAGCAACAACATCGTATCCGCTGCCTGCTCCGGTTGCGCAAGCCAGTCAGCAAAAGAGTGTGCAGGCCGCTGTTCCGGCAACAGACTACGCCCGGATTGTTCGCAGGCATGGCGAATGACACCCTGCCAGTGGGCTATGCGGCGCGCCAGCGGTGCTCCGCTCAGCTGTATCAGAGTGCGTTGGGTAAACAAGGGTGTGATGGTCTGTACGCCTAACTCTACCGCCTTCTGCAGGCTGAAATCCATTCGTTCACCTCGCAGAATGCCCAGTGCCAGATGAATCCTGAGTACGGGTGGTGATTCCTGCCGGATGCAGGGGCCGACCCGTGCCCGCACGGCCTTTTTACTGCATGTCACCAGTTCAGCGGAATGGTCGTAGCCGCTGCCGTTGAATAAAATTAAGACCTGACCTAAGGACCAGCGCAATACATGCCGGATACGCTGGCCCGCAGCATCCGGCAGGGTGACTATCTGACCCGGCGTCAGCGAACCATCGTAAAAAAACCGATGTTCGCGCACCTCAGGGCGCCAGTCGCCGGATCTGCCAGTGCTGATCCTGGCGTTGGTATACAAACCGGTCATGCATCCGGTTTTCCCGGCCCTGCCAGAATTCAATCACCTCAGGTCGAACACAAAACCCACCCCAATCCTCCGGCACCGGCACGGACCGATCAGCAAAATGGGTCTCTGCAGCCAGAAACGCCTCTTCCAGCATCGTCCGTGATGTCAGTTCAGTGCTTTGTTGCGCTGCCCATACTGCCAGCTGACTGCCTCGCGGACGCGAAGTAAAATAGTGTGCTGACTCCTCTGGTGTCAGCTTATGCGCGATTCCCTGCACCCGAACCTGACGTTCCAGCGGTAACCACTGGAACAACAAGGCGGCCTGCGGACTGGCTGCTAGGTCGCGCCCTTTCTGGCTCAGATAATGCGTAAAGAATACAAAGCCTTCCGGCCTGAGTGCCTTCAGCAATACGGTACGTGCGGACGGCATTCCCTGAGTATCCACCGTGGCCAGCGTCATCGCATTTTCAATGTCACGGATAGCTTCCTGTGCTTCGGCGAACCAGAGGGCAAACTGATCCAGTGGATCCGCCTGTAAATCCTGGCGTGACAGGTGGGAGTGCACGTAAGATTGTCGGCACTGGGTTAGATCCATGGCAATTCTGACCTTGGCAGGATTACGGCGGCAGGTTGTCTGATGAGGCGGCAGGTTGTCTGATGTGGGCGGTCTTCACGCAGTTATCCTGGGTCTGCAGGACCTCGATCGGGAAACCGGCAATCTTGACTGAGGTGCCGCTCTCTGGCAGGTTTTGCAGATGCTCCACGATCAGGCCGTTGAGTGTCCTGGGGCCGTTACGTGGTACATCCCAGTCTAACAGACTGCTCAGCTCCCGCAGACTGGTATGACCCTGCACCAGAAAACTGCCGTCCCCCTGTGGTTGGATATCCGGAATATCGTCCGCTGGCGCAGTGGTGAATTCACCGACGATCTGTTCCAGCAGATCAGCCATCGTGAGTAATCCCAGGATGTCACCATATTCGTCGACAATCAGTCCGGAACGACGCCGCTGCCGCTGAAAATGATGCAATTGCTGATGGAGTGAGGTGCCCTTCGGGATATAACAAGGCTCGCGTAACAGTGCCTGCAGCTGAGTATGATTCAACTGAGGGTTCTGCAGACTGGCAGACAATAACTGGCGGACGTGCAGAATGCCGATCACTTGTTCAATGCTGCTGCGGTAGACTAGTATCCGGGTGTAAGGTAAGGTCTGTAAGCGCTGCAGGATCTGCGCCATCGGCAAGGTGATATCAATGCCTTCCAGTTCCTGTCTGGGAACCATGATATCTTCCACCTGCAATTGTTCTAAATCCAGAATGCTGAGCAGCATGTTGCGGTGTTGCTGTGGTATCAGGACGTCGGCTTCATTCACCACAGTGCGTAATTCTTCGCGACTCAGGCTGTCGCCTGCCTGGTGACCGGGATTCAGATATAACAGGCTTAGCACGCCGTTCGCGATCAGGTTCACCAGCCACACGACAGGCCCCAGCAGACGCAACAGGGGTGTGTAGATCCAGGCGGCGGGATAGGCGAGACGTTCCGGGTGTAATGCAGCGAGTGTCTTGGGCGCGACTTCGGCAAAGATCAGGATCACCAGCGTGAGTAGCCCGGCAGCGACCGGAATCGCGCCCTCTCCGCCCAGACGCATGGCTATCAGAGTGACCAGTGCGGAGGCCAGGATATTGACAAAATTATTGCCGAGCAGAATCAGCCCGATCAGTCGATCAGGTTTTTGTAATAATGCGTGGGCGCGTCGTGCACCGGTATGACCACTCTCTGCCTGATGGCGCAGGCGGTACCGGTTCAGGGTCATGAGGGCGGTTTCAGAGCCGGAAAAAAATGCAGAAAGGCAGAGTAATACGATCAGCAGGCCGCCTAAGACGGCAATGGGGATGGTGTCCAACCGGATGGGTACCTGTGTTGCTGGCAATGGTCGCTATTCACGGGTATTCGGCGCCTGATGTCAAGCAGATTTTCGTAGTTTTTTGGGCAGCACAAATACGACCTGCTCGGTTTTTCCTTGCAGCTGTGTGATCTCTCCGGCTCCCCGGGTGCGTAGCCGGGCTAATACCTGCTGCACCACCTCTTCTGGTGCTGAGGCACCTGCCGTCAGACCGAGCGTGTGGCAGCCAGTCAGCCAGTCAGATTGTATATCGTCTGGCCCTTCAATCAGATAAGCCACACAGCCGCGTTGTTCTGCCAGTTCTTTTAAGCGATTGGAATTAGAACTCTCCGGTGAACCGACGACCAGAATCACCTCACACTGCATGGTGAGTTGTCTGACGGCATCCTGCCGGTTTTGTGTGGCATAACAGATATCATCTTTACGCGGCCCCTGAATGGATGGGAAGCGGGTACGCAAGGCCTGAATAATCTGCGTCGTGTCGTCCACAGATAAGGTAGTCTGGGTGACAAAGGCCAGATGATCCGGCTGGTTAATCTGTAATCCGGCGACATCATCTGGTGTTTCCACCAGATAAATGCGTTGTCGCGCGCTGGCCTGATACTGCCCCAGCGTGCCTTCCACTTCCGGATGACCGGCATGACCGATCAGAATCACTTCGTGCCCGGCCTGACATTGGCGCGCCACCTCCAGATGCACCTTCGTCACCAGTGGACAAGTGGCATCAAATACCTGTAGATTACGCGCTTCTGCAGTTTGCCGCACGGCCTGCGATACGCCGTGGGCGCTGAAAATCACCGTATTACCGTCAGGTATCTCATCCAACTCATCCACAAAGATGGCGCCGTCTTGTTGTAATTGTGAGACCACTGTGCGATTGTGTACGACTTCGTGCCGGACATACACGGGTGCACCGAGTAGGTCCAGCGCTCGTTTCACAATCTCAATGGCGCGGTCCACGCCGGCACAGAAGCCGCGTGGATTAGCAAGTAATACCTTCATACAGAATTGATTTTACATGAAATAGGTGACTATGCCGGATTATCGGGATAAATTTATTGAATTTGCGTTGCAGACAGGCGTGTTGCAATTTGGCGAATTTCAGTTGAAATCGGGCCGTATCAGCCCTTATTTCTTTAATGCTGGCCTGTTTTACACCGGCGGCGCCCTGGCGCAGCTGGGGCGTTTTTATGCCCGGGTGATCACAGACGCAGATTGCGCCTTTGATGTCTTGTATGGTCCGGCATACAAAGGTATACCGTTGGCGGCAGTGACCGCTGCGGCATTGTACGAAACGTATCAGCGTGATATCCCTTATGCATTCAATCGCAAGGAAGCGAAGAATTATGGCGAAGGCGGCCTGATCGTCGGGTCGCCCCTGGCCGGGCAGCGGGTGCTGATTATAGATGACGTGATCACTGCGGGTACAGCTGTCTGTGAATCTATGGACATTATCCGGCACCAGGGGGCAACCTGCAGCGGTGTTGTGATTGCGCTGGATCGGCAGGAACGCGGACAGAATACCTTGTCTGCCATACAGGAAATCTCGCGACAGCATCAGATACCAGTCATCCCGATTGTACGACTGGACGATATGATTGCCTGTCTGGCCCAGCGACCGGCGCTGGCAGATGATGTCAGCCGGATTCAGGCCTATCAGGCGAAATATGGCATCCACCCTTCTGATACACCCACTTTATGACTCAGATTACGCCGTATCATCCGCAACAGATTGAAGCGGATGTCCAGGCACACTGGCAGACGACCCGGGCATTTCAGGCGACAGAAGATCCGGCGTGCGAAAAATTTTATTGCCTGTCGATGTTTCCGTATCCATCCGGCAAGCTGCACATGGGCCACGTGCGTAACTATACTATCGGGGATGTCATTGCGCGTTACCAGCGTATGCTGGGCAAAAATGTGCTGCA
>JAHDBG010000006.1:2601-30994 GCA_020630515.1 Gammaproteobacteria bacterium | reverse complement strand
CTATCGGGGATGTCATTGCGCGTTACCAGCGTATGCTGGGCAAAAATGTGCTGCAACCTATGGGCTGGGATGCGTTTGGCATGCCGGCCGAAAATGCTGCGCTAAAACAGGGGCAGGCGCCAGCGGACTGGACTCGGGCGAATATTGCTGGCATGAAACAGCAGCTTAACCGGCTGGGCTTTGCGTATGACTGGGAGCGTGAGATTGCAACCTGTGATACCGATTATTATCGCTGGGAGCAATGGTTATTCACCCGGTTAGTAGAAAAAGGACTGGTCTATCGCAAACAGGCGACGGTGAACTGGGATCCGGTCGATCAGACCGTGCTGGCGAACGAACAGGTGATCGAGGGTAAAGGCTGGCGTTCCGGTGCTACGATTGAAAAGCGTGACATTCCGCAATGGTTTTTAAGGATCACCAGTTACGCTGAAGAGTTGCTGCAGGGCATTGACCAGCTGACTGCATGGCCGGAGCAGGTACGCACCATGCAGCGCCACTGGATTGGACGTTCCAGCGGTGTGCAGATGCGTTTTGATATCGTCGGACAGGCTGACCAGGTTGAAATTTATACCACGCGACCCGATACAGTAATGGGAGTCACCTGTCTGGCCATAGCAGCCGAACATCCACTGGTTACGCCGCTTGCACAACAGCATGCTGACCTGGCAGATTTTGTTCGCAGTTGCCAGCAGGGTGGTGTTGCCGAAGCAGAACTGGAAACGATGGAAAAGCGCGGCTATCGGCTGAGTTTACAGGCAATACATCCAATCAGTGGTGAACTGGTACCAATCTATGTGGCTAATTTTGTCCTGATGAGTTATGGCACCGGCGCTGTGATGGCAGTGCCGGCACATGATCAGCGTGACTGGGAATTTGCCCGAAAATATGACATGCCGATGCGTCAGGTGATTGAGCCGGCAGAGGGATCAGTCGCTGATATCAACCAGAGTGCCTTCACCGACCCGGGTGTGTTAATAAACTCCGGTTCGTTTGATGGGCTGACTTCAGCCGCAGCCTGCAATGTCATTGCAGACTGGCTCATCCGACACAATAAAGGCAGCCAGCAGACCCGATATCGATTGCGTGACTGGGGTATATCACGCCAGCGTTACTGGGGCTGTCCGATACCCATGGTGCATCAGGCCGATGGTACTCTGCAGGTAACAGATGAACTGCCAGTCGTTTTACCAGAAGACCTGGTGCCAGACGGGACAGGTTCGCCACTGAAGGCATCACCCGCATTTTATGATCTGGGCGCCGGGCGACGGCGTGAAACAGATACGTTGGATACGTTTTTTGCAAGTAGCTGGTATTACGCACGTTATTGTTGTCCGGATGCCGGGCAGGCGATGCTGGACGAACGGGTGCATTATTGGTTACCGGTGGACCAGTATGTCGGCGGCGTAGAGCACGCCATACTGCATCTGTTGTATGCACGTTTTTTCAACAAACTGCTGCGGGACGAAGGGTTGCTGAACTGCGATGAACCCTTTACGCGCCTGCTGACGCAGGGGATGGTCGTTGCTGAAACCTATTATCGTGTGCAGCCGGATGGCAGCAGAGACTGGTACAACCCGGCAGAAGTGCAGGTTGAAAAAGATGCGCAGGGCCGGATCCAGCGGGCCTGGTTAAGTGCGGATGGACAGCCGGTGATACCGGGTGGTGTAGAAAAAATGTCCAAGTCGAAAAACAATGGGATTGATCCGCAGCACCTGATAGACCAGTATGGTGCTGATACTGTGCGTCTGTATGTGATGTTCAGTGCACCGCCGGAACAGTCACTGACCTGGTCTGATGCCGGCGTGGCCGGTGCGCATCGGTTTCTGAAACGGTTGTGGGCAGCAGCGTATCAGATCGGGCCTGTGTCTGGTACAACGGAACCACTGACCGGCATGGGTCAGATACGTTATGTATTGCACAGCCAGTTGCAGCAGGCTCTGTCTGACTACGAACGTCAGCACTACAATACCGTTATTTCAGCCTGTATGAGTATGCTGAATGTGCTGCAGCCGCTGGTTTCAGAGACCGCAGCACGTCCGGTTGTGCAGGAAGGTCTGAGTATCATGCTGCGCCTGCTGGCACCGATTACGCCGCATATCACGCATCATCTCTGGAATCGATTGGGTTACGGACCAGATATCCTGCAGGCTGACTGGCCACAGGTTGATCAGACAGCACTACAGCAGGAACAGGTACAGATGGCGGTACAGGTGAACGGTAAGGTGCGTGCTCAGCTAACGATAGCTGTGGATGCGGATGAATCCACGCTGCGGCAGGCGGCACAGGCGGATGAGAATGTACAGCGGTTTATACGCGACAGGGTTATTCGCAAAATCATTGTGGTGCCTGGGCGCCTGGTTAATATTGTGGTTGCATAATTTTATTTTCAGTCAGAGTTAAAGCTTAAATAACCTTATGGGCGTTGAACAGAGTCAACATCTATCTGCGGAGAAGGAAGAGCCTGTTGCAGAACAGGAACATTTGAGTCTCAGCGCTAAATGCAAACAGTGGCTGAAACGCAATTTGCCTGTGATATTCATATTCTGTTTGCTGATAGCGCTTGGTGTTGCCGTATTCTGGCGTCTGATCGTGATTACCGTACATTCTGGCGAGGCTGCAGTATTATTTGAGCGGTTCAGCGGTACCCGGGTTGATAAGGTATACACAGAAGGTTTACATATCTTTAATCCGATAGATATCGTACAGATTTATGAAATTCGTAAAAGAATTGCGTTTCATGATTTTGATGTGATTTCTAATAAAGGTCTGACGGTCCATCTGTCCCTGGCGATTCGTTACCGACCTGAAGTCGAATTATTGGGTTTATTACATCAGCAGATCGGGCCAAACTACCTTTCCCGGGTTATTTTACCGCAGATTGAGTCGGTGATGCGTAAGGAATTAGGTAATTACACGGCTGAGCAGATTTATACCAATGAGGCTGGTTTATTAACCAAGGCAATTTTAAAGGCACTAGATGAAGTTGGGCGAAATTATGTCGAAGTGGATGATATTATTATCCGGAGTATTAGCTTGCCGCCTGAGATCGTGCATGCGATCCAGGATAAACTGAAACAGGAAGAGTTCATGAAATCTTATGAATTTCGTCTTCAGACAGCCGAACAGGAAGCAGAGCGTAAAAGAATTGAAGCACGTGGTGTTTCAGATTACCATAAAATTGTTGACGAATCATTGACTGAAACAGTTTTATTACATAAAGGTATTGATGCGACCGAAAAACTGGCTCAATCAGATAATGCGAAGGTGATTGTGATTGGTGGGGACAAAGATGGCTTGCCATTAATTCTGAATACAGGTGAATATCAGGCGCCAACTAAACAGGAGAAATTACAGCAGAAAGAAAAAAACCAGACAATGTCACAATTACCTGATAACCAGACAGTAAGGCAAAGTGCGAAATAACCAGATGAGCTGTATATGGTTTAAATCTGAGAGTTTCCTGCTGCAAAGATTATTTTTCAGCTTAGTCCTGGTAATGGGTTGTGTAGCCTGTAGTCCGGATTACGCGAACATGGCGACTGACCGAATTGAATATGCGAAAAATAACGATAAGAATAAGGGTGATATCGGTGTTGCAGTAATTCAGAATGGTGTTACCGATGCCTATGTCAATGGCGTGAAACTGGCAGCAGAACATATTAATCAGCGGGACGATAAATTGTTAAATCGTCGTCTTAGACTGAGTATACGAGCACCAGATGAAGGGGGTTTTGAAGATAACAGAAGTAAAATACTGAATGTTGCA
Organism: Gammaproteobacteria bacterium; assembly: GCA_020630515.1. GTDB lineage: Bacteria > Pseudomonadota > Gammaproteobacteria > Chromatiales > Chromatiaceae > JAHDBG01. Next base: position 27,228 of record JAHDBG010000006.1, on the reverse strand, counting down.
GGTGATCCGACAGTGGTTGCCATATTAGGGCATGGTCGCTCAACGGTAGCGATACCTGCTTCGGTGATCTACGAACAAAGCAAACTGGTATTTTTATGCCCTTTTTCAACGGCACAGGCATTTACCCGGCATGATTTTCGTTATATCTTCCGGATGGTGCCAGGTAATCCGGTACTGGCAAGTCAGATTTCCAGCGTTGCTGAAGTGTTGGGATACAAACGAATAGTGATATTGCATGCACGGGATAATCTGAGTCGGGAACTGGCCTTTTTAGTTGAAGATGCAGCGGTTAAAAAGAAGATTACGTTAGTGAAACGTGCTTCTTTTTTTTATGATACGGCAGATTACCGGACTATTATATCAAATCTGACTCAACTATCATTCGATGCTATTTTTGTAGCGGCACCGATAGATTCAGCGGCACGCTTAGCAAACCAGTTGCGTGAAATGGGTTTGCAGCAACCGATTTTAAGTGGAGATGAAGTTGAAGGGAAAAAATATGCAACGTTGGCGGGGGTAAAGGCGAGTAACAAAACAATTATACCGATAATGTATAAACCTGATAAAAAAAGTCCGATTACTCAACATTTTATTCGGGCTTATAAAAAAAAATATCAGCAGGAACCGAATATGTCTGCTGCTCAGGGGTATGACTCCATGATGATATTGGCCGAAGCAATTGAACGAACTGGTTCAACAGTCAGTCCAGCCGTCAGTTCCACTCTGCACTATATGCCGCCATTTGTGGGTGTCACCGGATTACATGCGTTTGACGAATCTGGAGATGTGCAGGGTAAAAAGTATTTTTTTCAGGTTTTGCGAGAAGGGCAGCTATATTACCTTCCGGCCATTGAACAGATTTATTTATTAAACAAATTTTCTGCAAGCCTGCTTGAAAAATTCACACAACCTATGCCGCCTGAAGAATATAAAATGTATTTACTTTACCTGGCATATGAGATGTTGAAATTTAATCGTGTTGGTATTATTTATGAAGATACCGAAGAAGGTAGAAAAAAATCGTATTATCATATACTGAAAAAGGTGGCACAGGACAAAGGTGTTGAAGTCGTTGAGTGTAAGATTCCTTTTTCTTTTCTGAAAAAAGATAACATCAGAAGCGAGCTTCTTTCCTGTTATGGTAAGCTTGCTTTAAATATAGATGCGTTGTTTGTGTCTTCTTATCCTGATATTGATCAGCATTTTATTCAGTATCTGCATGAAAGCCTGAAATCTTATCATATACCTTCTGTCGCATTTTCTGGCCGAACTAATCCACCGAGTGTTAGTTTTTTAATGGGTAAGCGCTCAGATGTGGTGCTGGGTAAGCGGGGTAGTGCGAATTTATATAGTGATTTATTACATGATATTAAAACTTATCAGTTTGCAGAGCAACTGTCTGGTTTGCCGGAAGTTATTGTGAATCTGGATAATCTGACTGCAAAAGAAAAAAAAGCTCTCCTGGATAAGCCAGTGGATGTTTATTTACAGTCTTTGGACGATTGATCACTTGATGTCCATTTTATTAGTTCGGCTCAGTATATTTTTGTTAATTGTACATTCGGTAGCCGGTATGGCAGAAACTAAACCAGTGTCGCCGGAAAAACCATTGTATATTGGTGTCGAGCCAAGAAATTCTCCTTATATAAGTAATCATAGTGGAGAAGTATTCGAAGGTGTTTTAATTGATAAGGTGTTGGAGCTATGCCAGAAGATGAAAAGAAACTGTATCTTTTCTCCCGGAAATACTGAAGAGTTATTAGATGCGTTAAGATACAGCCGTCTGGAGGCTGTTATTTTAACCGATCAGTTTGTATCTGAATCACAAATTGCAGGCCTCTTTTTCTTCCCGCCTTTTTGTGTAACAAGGCCGGTACTTGTCTGGAATGAAGGGGTAAGTTCGGCAATTGATAAAATGAATTTCAAACATCAATCAATCGGTGTCTTAAAAAACTCTTATCTGGAGCTCTATTTGCAGGATAATTTCCCGCTGAATATCAATATTTTACCTTATAATCTGATGGAAAATGCAATGTTTGATTTGTTTATCAGAAAAATTGATATCGTCTTTTCAAGTATGGCATTTTTTCAGGATCGGGCGAAAGGGGTATTTCTGGATAATATATATTATAAGCTTCCGGCTGTAGCTGTGCCATTAAAAGACTCTGTTCAGTCTGAGCGAGCGATGGCGTTAGCCATTCGGAATAATAATACAGTATTAAAAAAACAGATATTAAGTGCTACTCAGAAAAAAACGACTTATTGCGCTGATTCTCTGCCGTATCAGTCCAGGTCACTGGATTCAGCAGGGAGCTAAGGTGCTGTTTATGTGGGTGCGTTCTCTGTTAATTATTATAGGGTGCTTATTCTGTTTTGCTATTTGTTATGCTGCTGATATTGAAGAAGAAGATCATAAGATACTCGCTGAGCAGAAAAAACTTACTCAGGGTTTAGAAAAGTTTATTAATGAATTTAAAGAAAAGTCTGATATTAATGAAAAGAAAAACAAAAAATTTATCGGTAAGATTCAGAATTTAGAAGAAGATGTAAAAAAATTATTGTTTAAGGCACAAGGGCTGAATAAACAAAAAGCATTAATTGAAGGTAATTCAATAAGATTATATGAAGTTTTAGTTGATAATAAGGTTCAGTATAAAAATTTGATTGCTGATATTGATAAAATAAGAAATCAGCAGATACGATTTGAAAACATATTAAAGGAAGAAAATCAGGAGATAGCTGAGTCTTTGTCCGTTAATACAGTTGTTCTGAAAAATGCATTATTTATATTGTTTACTTTTTTGATTTTTCCGGCATTTGCATTAAATGTGAAAAATACTCGTGATGTATTGTCAAGTTATACTGTTTTGCTTGTGACTTCAAGTGTCGTATTCGGTTATAGTTTGTTGTATTTCGGGTTAAAATATGCTGAAGATTTAACAGGAAATCGTATTTCTGAACTTGCATTCTTTATGATGATAAGTCCGGGTCAGATTGCGTATAATGATAATTTTCTGGAAAACCTGCTTTATAAAATGAGCTTTATTCTGTTTCCGGTATTGGTTTTTTGTTACATCGTAAAAGAACAGTTTTCAAGTATCATGCATATCATCTTTGCATTATTTGCAGGGATGATATTCTATCCAGCGTTCGGGTATTGGATGTCGGGTAGTGAGGGCTGGCTGATGCAGAAAGGTATGATTGATCTTATGCATAGTCTGATGATAAATGTGGTACCTGCCTGGTTCGCCTGTGTTGTGCTTTATCAGAGGCGTGCTATGTGGAAGAAACCTGCAGAAATTGATGGTTCGGTTTATTCGTCTGGTAGTGCGTTTTTGCTGTTATTTAGTTTTTTCGGTTTTGCGTTACATGATTTTGCACAATCGGGTGATGTGTTCGGTATCTTATTCAGGATATTACTGGCTGCCAGTGCCGGTGGGTTGTTTGGCTTTTTGCTGTATGCATTATTTCATGTGGACCCTGTCAACAGGATGTATCGCTTATCTGGTGGGTTTGTCAGCGGGCTGGTGGCTGTAACCGCCTGTGTTCAGGTTGTGACCTTTGCAGAAGCATTAATTATTGGTGCTGTAGCTGGTGCCCTACAGCATGTTTTTGCCATTCTTTTACAAAATACCTTACTGCATACCTGGCAGGTATCGGCAGCGTATCTGGTTGCGATTCATGTGTCTGGTGGTATATGGGGTATCCTGGCTGCTGCCTTGTTCGGTTCTGCCGGCAACTTCAGTGCTCCGGACACTGATCAGTTGCTGTTACAGCTGCAGGGCATTGGTGTTGCCTTAATCTATAGTACATTGCTGGGTCTGGTGTTAGGCAGAATGCGGTTTTTCGCTATAAAAAAGTTGGCCTGAGTGTTGACTATTATTCGTCCTGTTGCAAATTTTTTCCGGTTTTTGGGCTGATCAGCCATTCATCAATATGTTGCATACTACTGCTGCCCTGCGTACGGCGTTTCTGGATTTTTTTGTTCGGCATCAACATCAGAAACTGCCTTCCGGTTCACTGGTTCCGGATACGCAGGATACCAGCCTGTTGTTTACTAACGCCGGAATGGTGCCGTTTAAATCAGTCTTTCTGGGACAAACGATGCCACCTGATGCGCGTGTCACCACGGTACAACGTTGTGTTCGAGCCGGTGGTAAGCATAACGATCTGGAGCAGGTTGGGTACACGGCGCGGCATCATACATTTTTTGAAATGCTGGGTAATTTCAGTTTTGGTGATTATTTTAAGCGTGAGGCGATTCAGTCAGCTTGGCAGTTTTTAACACAGGTACTGCAACTTCCACCGGAAAGGTTATGGGTGACAGTGTATCAGTCAGACGATGAGGCTGCTGCGATCTGGCTGGATGAGATAGGTGTGGATGCAGAACGGTTCAGTCGTATCGGGGATAAGTCAGCTGATCAGCCCTATATCAGTGATAATTTCTGGTCAATGGGAGGGACGGGTCCTTGTGGCCCCTGTTCTGAAATTTTTTATGATCATGGTCCGGCCATTCCGGGTGGGCCGCCGGGGACGCTGGAAGAGGATGGTGACCGGTATATTGAATTGTGGAACTTGGTGTTCATGCAATATAACCGGGATGCGGCGGGCCAGTTGACGCCCTTGCCCAGGCCGTCGGTGGATACCGGTATGGGACTGGAACGGCTGGCTGCTGTGTTGCAGGGGGTGCATTCTAATTATGACATTGATCTTTTCCAGGCATTGATTCAGGCAGCCGCAATTGCGACAGATACCCGAGAGCTGCAGACGAGGTCATTGCGAGTTATCGCTGATCATATCCGTTCAGCCGCCTTTATGGTAGTTGACGGGGTCATGCCGGGTAATGAGGGTCGGGGCTATGTCCTGCGTCGTATTATCCGGCGGGCAGTACGGCATGGGTACCAGCTGGGTCAGCAGCAGCCATTTTTTCATACACTGGTTGCTGCACTGGATCAGCAGATGGGCGATGCGTATCCGGAATTGCGTGCGGCTGAGGCTCGAGTCACGCAAGTGCTGGAGTCAGAAGAAGTCCGGTTTGCTGAGACCCTGGCGCAAGGTATGCGGATGCTGGATGTGGTGATTCGTGACCTGCCTGATAACAGGGTTCCGGGGGATATTTGTTTTAAGTTGTACGATACGTATGGCTTTCCACTGGATTTAACTGCAGATATCGCGCGTGAGCAGGGTCTGGGTGTGGATGAGGCCGGCTTTGATCAGGCGATGGCGGCACAGCGGACACGCGGTCGGGCAGCCAGCCGGTTTGCAGCGGCACAGTCTGTGTGCCTGCCGGTTTCTGGTAAGACTGATTTTGTCGGTTATACGCAGCTGGTTGACAGGGCAACGGTGATTGCACTGTTTCATGAAGGTGTCGCGGTAGATACCCTGATGCCGGATCAGGCGGGTGTGGTGGTGCTGGATAAGACGGTACTGTATGCCGAGTCCGGTGGTCAGGCTGGTGATACGGGGACCTTATCCCGGGATGATTGTTGTTTCAGGGTGCAGGACACGCAGCAACAAGGTGAAGTGATTGTCCATATTGGGGTACAGCAAACGGGTTGTCTGCAGTTGGGCGATGCGATGCAGGTGGCAGTGGATGCCGCGCGGCGTCAGCAGGTTGCACTGAACCATTCAGCGACCCATCTGTTGCATGCCGCATTGCGTCAGGTTCTTGGTGCACAGGTGCAGCAACAGGGGTCATTGGTGACAGCACAGAGGTTGCGTTTTGATTTTTCTTATGCAGTACCGGTTTCCAGAGAACAGACAGAGGCTGTTGAACAACTGATTAACGCGCATATCCGGCAGAATCACCTGGTTGAGACCCGCCTGATGTCGCTGGAAGATGCGAAGGCGAGTGGAGCACTGGCCTTATTTGGTGAAAAATATCAGGAACAGGTGCGAGTGCTGCGCATGGGGGAATTTTCCACAGAGCTGTGTGGTGGTACACATGTTCAGGCTACCGGGGATATTGGCCTGTGTAAAATCATCGCAGAAACCGGGGTGGCAGCAGGTGTCCGCCGGATTGAAGCGGTAACTGGCGAGCAGGCAGTATGCTGGGTGGCCCGGAGCACAGCGTGTCTGGCAGAATTGGGTGAACGGTTGCATTGTGCCTGGCCGGAGCTACCGGCTAAACTGAGCAAGGTGCTGTCGGAACAGAAACAGCTGCACAGGACGATACAGGCCTTGCAGGTTGAATCAGCGGAGCAGGCTGGTACAGATCTGGTTGGTCAGGCAGTGGATGTTGCCGGTATTCAGGTATTGGCGGCAGAGGTGCCGGCTGCGGATAAAAAGACCTTACGTGGCTTACTGGATCAGCTGCAACACAGATTAGCCCCGTCGATCATTATGCTGGCTACAGTATCCGGTGATAAGGTGCAGTTATTCGTGGCGGTAAGCCAGACATTGCAGGCTGATTACCCGGCTGATGTGCTGATTCAGCAAGCAGCAGCGCTGGTTGATGGCAAGGGTGGTGGACGCGCAGATCGGGCACAGGCCGGAGGCACAAACCCGGCGGGTTTAGCTGATGCACTGGCATCAGTACAGGCCTGGGCGTCTGCGCGTAGCAGATAGCAGATGCAGATTATTCAGGGCCTATTGCACAGTGCCTTAGCGGCCACTTCGTACACATCGTTGGACAAGTCTCCTGCCATCAGGTCGCGTAATACAGCCTGTATCTGTGTCTGACGGGTGGTGTCGTACCGCTGCCAGCGTGCCAGACTACGTAGTAAGCGGGCGGCGATCTGCGCATTGAACGTATCCAGAGCCTGTACCTGGTCGCGTAAAAAGCGATAGCCACTGCCATCCGCTGCGTGAAAACGCAGCGGATTCCGGACACTGAAGGCACCGATCAGGGCACGGACTTTGTTCGGGTTGTGCAGGCTGAACGCCGGATGCTGCATCAGTTGTTGCACCTGCGCCAGGGTATCCGCTCGACCGGATGTTGCCTGTACGCTGAACCATTTGTCCATCACCAGCGGATCTGATTGCCAGCGGGTCGCAAAATCGTCCAGCACGGCCTGACGTTGCGGATGATCACTGTCTGCCAGCAAGGTCAATGCCGCCATCACATCGGTCATATTGTGTTGAGTCCGGTATTGTGCCAGCACCCGCGCCCATTGTTCTGGTGTGTTCAGTCCGGCCAGATAATACAGGATCTGATTCTTCAGGCGACGCCTGCCCATTGCCTCCGGGGTAATCTGATACGGGCCTGTCTCTGACAGTTGCGTATAGCAGGCCTCAAATCTGGCCTGTAGCTCAGTGGCCAGCCGGATGCGCAGTTGCTCCCGCACATGATGGATACCATCCACATCCACGACCGGCAGATCTTCGCCGACATAGTCCGGGTCGGGCAGTCTGAGGACTTCTGCAGTGAGTGCATGTTCCGCGTCTTCAGATTGCAGGGCAGTTCGTAGTGCATCTGTCAGGCCATCCGGAAGTTGCCAGGTCCGGCCTGCGCGATAGTCCACAATGCCTTGCCGGATGGTGTCGGTCAGCAGGCTGTGTGCTGCATCCCAGCGATTGAAGCCGTCACTGTCATGCGCCATCAGATGCATACGCTGTGCCGGGGTGTATGGATAGGTCAGCCGGACCGGGGCACTGAAGCCGCGCAATAATGATGGTACAGGGCGTTCAGGAATTGCATCAAATACGAAGGTCTGTTCGCGCTCATGCAGCTCCAGCAACAATGTGTCATCGGTGGCACCGGTCAGCGGCAGATCCTGACCCTTTGCATCCAGCAATCCGATCGCGAGCGGTATCAGGAAGGGTGGCTTATTCTGCTGGCCCGGCGTATCCGGCACCCGTTGGTGACAAGTCAGAGTGTAGCGTTGTTGTGTGGCATCATACTGGTCTGTCACCCGGATTTCTGGTGTCCCTGCGTAATCGTACCAGTGTCTGAACTGACTGAAGTCGCGTCCGGATACGTCTGCCATGCAGGCCATGAAGTCTTCCACGGTGACTGCTTGGCCATCGTGTCGGGCAAAATACAGGTCAGTTGCGCGTCGGTAGCGTTCCGGGCCGAGCAGACGAGCCTGCATGCGTACGACTTCGGCACCTTTTTCGTATACAGTGGCGGTATAAAAATTGCGGATTTCGATATATGAGACCGGTCGCACCGGATGGGCCATCGGGCTGGCGTCTTCGGTAAACTGATGGCTGCGCAATGCCTGTACATGCGCAACCCGTTGTACGCTGGATGAGTCCTGATCAGCAGAAAAGGTCTGGTCACGAAATACTGTCAGGCCTTCCTTCAGCGACAGTTGAAACCAATCGCGGCAAGTGATGCGGTTGCCGGTCCAGTTGTGAAAATATTCGTGTGCGATGACACCGGTGATATCCTGATAATCCTGATCGGTTGCGGTCTCCGGGCGGGCCAGGACAAATTTCGCATTGAAGATATTCAGTCCTTTATTTTCCATCGCACCCATATTGAAATCGTTGACTGCGACCACATTGTACCGACTCAGATCATATTCACGTCCGTATTGTTGTTCATCCCAGCGCATCGCCTGTTGTAAAGAATGCAGAGCGTGGTCGCATTTGGCGATATTCTCTGGCTCAACATAGATCCGGAGTGCCACTGACCTGCCGGATGGTGTGGTATGCTCCCCTGCAATATAGTGCAGGTTGCCGGCTACCAGGGCAAACAGGTAGCAAGGCTTCGGCAATGGATCCTGCCAGACCACGTAATGACGGCCTGCGCTCAGTTCGCCCTGTTCGGTCAGGTTGCCATTTGACAGCAACACCGGATAACGTGCCTTGTCCGCTTCAATCCGGACCTGGAAACGGGCCATCACGTCGGGGCGGTCCAGGTACCAGGTGATACGCCGAAAGCCTTCCGCCTCGCACTGGGTGCAGTACAGGGGGCCGGAGCGGTACAGACCTTCCAGTGCCTGGTTGGTCTCAGGTGCAATCTGTACTTCGCTGGACAGGATAAATGCTTCCCGGGGCGGATCTGCGATCGTCAGCAGGTTATCAGCCAGCTGCCAGTCAGCTGCACTTAACCGTTCATCGTTGAGTGCAAGCCAGATGGGCTGCAGATCTTCACCATGCAGGCATAACGGGCCTGCCTGTGCCTGTGGGTTGGGCCGGATATGCAGTTGTGACTGTACCCGCGTGCCCTGTTCATGTAACCGGAAGGTCAGGTGTACCTGATCTATCAGATAGTTGGATGGCTGATAATCAGCCAGACGGATCGTGGTCGGGTTGTTTGGTGGCATAGTTTATAATGGAAAATATGGCTACTTATTCAGGATATCATCATGTCTCAGATTGAACTGTATACGACCGAACAATGTCCTTATTGTGTGCGTGCGAAGATGTTGCTGCAGAATAAGGGGGTTGTCTGGGAAGAAATCCGTGTTGATCAGGATCCTGCGCAATTGCAGACGATGCTGCAACGCAGTCAGCGGCGGACGGTACCACAAATCTTTATCAATGATAAGGCGATTGGCGGTTATGATGAACTGGCAGCGCTGAATCGTTCAGGTGAACTGGATTCTTTACTGGAGCTGACTGGCTGAAGACGATGACTGATATCACACAACTTGACAGGATGCGCCTGGATAAATGGCTCTGGGTTGCACGTTTTTTCAAGACCCGTCCGCTTGCATCTGCTGCTGTGAATGGTGGCAGGGTGCGGCTGAATGGACAGCGCTGTAAGCCGGGCCGGATGATTGAAACCGGCAATCTGCTGACCATTCAGAAAGGGAGTCTGATCTGGGAAGTGGCGGTGCGGTCTTTACCGAAACAACGCCGGCCGGCGCGTGAAACCCACCTGTATTATACCGAGACGACGGAAAGTCAGGTTCGTCGCCAGGCGCAGATCGCACAGTTGCAGACCGAAAGAGAAGCTTACATGCCCAGTGAGCATAAGCCGGATAAGCGTAACCGGCGCCTGATTCATGCGTTTCAGCGGGCGGCTTATCACCACGCTGCGGCATGACCCGAGTCGACTTTTATGTCGCTGAATCGGCCAGCCGGCTGGATCGTTATCAGATCGCCTGTCGGGTCACACACAAGGCCTGGCAGGCAGGCCACCGGGTGTTGCTGCATACTGCGACCGGTGATGAAGCGCGCCATCTGGATCGATTATTGTGGACTGCGCAGGATATCAGCTTTATCCCGCATGGTCTGCTCGGTCAGGCCGATCCGACGCATAACCGGATCCTGATCGGCGATGGTAATCTGGCCGATCCTCTGGCGGAGTATGATGTGCTGATCAATCTGGCATCCGCCGTGCCGTTATTTTTCAGTCGCTTTGTACGGCTGGCCGAATGTGTGGATCACCAGGTGAAACAGGATAGCCGCGAGCGTTACCGGTTTTATCGTGATCGCGGTTATCCGTTACAGATGCACCATCTTCGCTGACCCGTCAGAGGATTCGTCCTGGCCCTGTCTCGTTCGCGTTTGCATCAGCCAGCATCGCTTCGATAGCTGCCGGTTCAACCCGGGTCAGTAGCGGCTTAAATGGCTTGATGGTATGACGCGTCAGCGGCTTATCACAATCCGACCAGTCGAAGAAGTGAGTATCCAGGAATATTTCAGCTTCTCTTGTCATGACAGGTAACACGGGTTTCAGATAAAAGATCAGCAGTCGGAACAGGTTCAGACCGACTGAACAGACCTTCTGTAAGGCGATTTCATTGTCTTCCTGTTTTGCCAGCACCCAGGGTTTAGTCCGGTCGATGTAGTGATTCGCCCGATCTGCCAATGCCATGATACAGCGCATCGCCTTTGCGTATTCGCGCCGTTCGTAATAATCACAGATTTCATGCCGGGCGTCGGCAAACTCCTGATACAGTTCCGGTTCAGCGCACACTGCGGATAACTGGCTGTAACACCGTTTATGAATAAATCCGGCACAACGGCTGGCGATATTGACCACCTTGCCGACCAGGTCCGAATTGATTCGTTGCGCAAAATCTGCAAAATTGAGATCAATATCTTCCAGTCCACTGGTCAGGCGGGTGGCAAAATAATAGCGCAGGTATTCCGGGTTCAGATGTCTGAGGTAGGCCGATGCCCGGATGAAGGTGCCACGCGATTTGGACATTTTGCGCCCGTTTACGGTCAGAAAGCCATGTGCAAAGATGGCAGTCGGTTTGCGCATACCGGCCCCTTCCAGTAACGCCGGCCAGAACAGGGCATGAAAGGTGATAATATCCTTGCCAATGAAGTGATACAGCTCAGTATCTGATCCTGGTTGCCAGTGTGGTTTGTCATCCAGCCCGAGACTCTGGCAATATTTTCTGAAGCTCGCGATATAGCCGATCGGCGCATCCACCCAGACATAAAAATATTTGTTTTTTTCGCCCGGGATCAGAAAGCCATAATAAGGCTCATCACGCGAGATGTCCCAGTCGGCCAGCCCGGCATCAAACCATTCCTGCAGTTTATTCGCAACTTCAGGCTGTAGATGGCCCTGGGTATTGCACCAGGTCTTTAATGATTCGGTGAAGTCTGACAGTGTAAAGAACAAGTGCTCGGATTCGCGGGTGACCGGCGTTGCACCAGAGATCACTGAGACCGGATTCACCAGTTCGGTCGGGTTATACATAGCGCCGCAGGCTTCGCAATGATCACCATATTGTTCGGCGGTGCCACATTTCGGGCAGGTGCCCTGAATAAAGCGGTCGGGCAGGAACTGTCCGGCTTCCGGGTCATACGCCTGGGAGATCACCCGGCGGGTGATATGTCCGCTATCCCGGTTACGCTCATAGATCATGTGACATAAATACCGGTTATCCGGCGTGTGGGTTGAATAATAATAATCAAAGTCGATATGAAACCCGGCAAAATCAGCCTTATGCTCACGGAGTACCTGGTGCAGGAACACCGAAGGTTCCATTCTTTCACGCTTTGCCCGGAGCATAATGGCAGTACCATGTGCATCGTCGGCACACACATGGACGCACTGGTGCCGGTGCATTTTCTGATAACGACACCAGATATCTGACTGGATATATTCAACCAGATGGCCGAGATGCAGGGGCCCGTTCGCATACGGCAGGGCACTGGTTACGATCAGAGAACGGTGTTGTGATAACATAGACAGAATGATTATGTTGTAACTGAAGATGGAGTCGGAATGAGCTTAATCAGGCCCTTTGCCGCATTGCGCCCGGTAGCCGCCCATGCGGCAGACGTCGTGGCACCGCCTTATGATGTGATGAGCCGGGATGAGGCGAAACAGATGGCTGCAGGACGTCCCTGGAGCTTTCTGCATATCTCGCGTCCGGAAATTGATCTGGCAGATGAGGTGGATCCGTATGACGCAGCAGTGTATGCCACAGGGCATGACAATCTGCAACAGATGCGGGCTGCCGGTATTTTGCAACAGGATGCTGTGCCAGGCTATTATGTCTATCGGCTGACGATGGCAGATCATGTGCAAACCGGGCTGGTTGCGGTCGCATCCGTCCGGGCCTATAACGCAGATCGAATCAAAAAGCATGAGTTTACCCGACCGGTTAAAGAACAGGATCGGGTGCATCAGATCAACCGCCTGAATGCACAGACCGGGCCGGTATTTCTGGTATATCCGGCACACACGGGGGTGGATGCGATCTTAGCAGCAGCAACGCAGTCTGAGCCAGCTGTCGATATCACTGCCGCTGATGGTGTGCGTCATCAGCTGTGGTTGCTGCAGGACAGCCCGCAGATCAATATGCTGACCGAGGCGTTTGCAGTCATGCCAGCGTTGTATGTGGCTGATGGACACCATCGTTCGGCAGCTGCAGCACGGGTTGCGGCTGAACGTGCACAGGACGATACAGATGCCGCGCACCATTATTTTCTGAGTGTGCTGTTCCCGCATGATCAGGTGCGCATCTTAGACTATAACCGGTTAATTCGCGATCTGCATGGCCTGACAGTGGAAGAATTTCTGGCCCGGGTAGCGGCACGATTCCGGGTCCGGCCTCTGTCGGAACCGACTGAACCGGACAGAGCTGGCACTTTCAGTATGTATCTGCGCGGGCAATGGTATCAACTCCGGTTGCGGGAAGCGCACCACACAGACGATCCGGTCGCTGGACTGGATGTGAGTTTGCTGACCGATCATCTGATTGAGCCGATTCTGGGCATTCATGATCCCCGGCGTGATCAGCGGATTGATTTTGTCGGTGGTATTCGTGGCCTGTCTGCCTTGCAGGCACGGGTGGACAGTGGTGACTGGGCGGTCGCGTTTGCGCTGTATCCGGTGTCTGTGTCCGCCCTGATGGCGGTGGCTGACAGCGGCCTGGTGATGCCTCCGAAATCGACCTGGTTTGAGCCCAAGCTGGCGGATGGTCTGGTCAGTCATTTGTTATAAAGAACCTCTCTGAAAACTGTTCTGCTTACGACGTTATCCGGATAACGCGACTAACTGAGGCTGAACACCATCGGGTTTGACCGGCTCTGGTACATCAGGCCCGCATCACACACTGGAATAACGTGTCTTATCACCCAGCCAGCGCTGAATTAAGGTCGGGACAATAGCCGGATAATCCTGCAACAATTCGTCTGCCACGGATTGTGCCAGTGGCACTAATGTCTGATCACGCAACAGATTTGCGATCCGGAACCGGACTTCGCCGGTCTGGCGGGTGCCGAGTACCTCCCCCGGACCACGTAGTTCCAGGTCTTTCTGCGCGACGGCAAAGCCGTCGCTGGTGGCACGCATCACCGCCAGCCGCTCCCGCGCCAGTGCACTGAGCGGCGACTGATACAGCAGGACACAAAAGCTGGCCTGTGCACCTCGCCCGACCCGGCCACGCAGCTGGTGCAATTGCGCCAGGCCGAGTCGTTCCGCATTATCAATCACCATCAGGCTTGCCTGCGGGACATCCACGCCGACTTCAATCACGGTAGTGGCTACCAGCACATCCAGCTCAGCTGCCTTGAATGCACGCATGGTCTGTTCTTTTTCTGCTGCGGCCAGTCGGCCATGCACCAGCCCGATACGCAGGTCAGGCAGCACCTGTTGCAGACTGATCGCACTGGCCTCAGCAGTCTCACACTGCAACACCTCAGATTCTTCAATCAGGGTACACACCCAGTAGGCCTGATGGCCCTGCTGACAATGTGCACCCAGACGTTGTATCACCTGTTCGCGTCGTTGTGCGGATAATACAACCGTCTGTACCGGCTGTCGTCCGGGTGGTAACTGATCAATGACCGACAGGTCCAGATCAGCATACGCAGTCATCGCCAGGGTGCGCGGAATCGGGGTAGCGGTCATGATCAGTTGATGTGGTTGCAGTGCACCACCCTTGTTGCGCAACGTCAGTCGCTGATGAACGCCGAAGCGATGTTGTTCATCGACGATCACCAGCCCCAGCCGGGCAAACTGCACATCCTGCTGAAACAAGGCATGTGTACCCACCAGAATGGTAAGTTCACCCTGTACCAGTGCCTGCAACACCTGCTGACGCCGTTTACCCTTGTGCCGTCCGCTGAGCCAGCCGACCGATAACTGCAACGGCGTAAACCAGGTGCTGATATTGTGGCGGTGTTGTTCCGCCAGTAATTCGGTCGGTGCCATCAGCGCTACCTGATAACCGGCTTCGATCACTGCCACAGCGATCAGTGCTGCCACAATCGTCTTGCCTGAACCGACATCACCCTGAACTAAGCGTAGCATCGGATGCGGACTGGCCAGATCCGCCCGGATCTCAGCGATGACCCGATCCTGTGCGCGGGTCAGCTGAAAGGGCAGGCTGGCGCGTAACTGATCTGCCAGGTGTTGCAGAGTCGTGGCGACACCGGGGGCAGGGTGTGCCTGCTGGCAGGCACGCAACTGACGCAGGCTGAGCTGATGCGCTAACAGCTCCTCAAACGCCAGACGTTGTTGTGCCGGCGGTGGCTGATCAGTCCAGGTATGTGGTGCTGTCTCTGCCGGTGGGCGGTGTAAAAACCGTACTGCCTCCGGTAATGGTGGCAATTGCAGCCGCTGTAACACTGCATCCGGTAATAATTCCGGTAGCGGCATCTGTTGATCCAGCCGGGCCAGGGCCTGTTCTGTCAGATCGCGCCAGCTGAGTTGATGTAAGCCTTCCGTTGTCGGATAAACCGGGGTCAGTGATTCATTCATGCTGATCGGCTGATCGGCTGTGATGATCTGATATTCAGGATGGACCAGTTCCAGATGGTGAGGGCCGCGCCGGACTTCGCCGAAACAACGCAATTGTGCTCCGGGTTGCAGCTGTGACCGCTGCATTGCGCTGAAATAAAAGAAGCGTAACCACAGGTGTCCCGTGTCATCGGTAACCTGCACCATCAGGGAGCGCCGCCGTCCCACCTGGACCTCTGCCTGGGTCACTGTGACCGCAATCACTGCGGAATCGCCCGCACGTAATTGCCGGATCGGTATAATGCGGGTGCGATCCTGATAGCGCAGGGGCAGGTGAAACAACACATCCTGCACCGTATGGATGCCCAGCTTTGCCAGACGCGCTGCCTTCTGTGATCCCACCCCCTGCAGTTGTGTCACGGGTATTCCGTCAACTGATGCTGCAGGTATTCCGGACATCATAAGTGTGCTCCATCAGCACCTGTACATAGCGTCAATGGTAAACCATAGCCTGTGGCTGCTTGTGTGTATATCGAATCCTCTGTAATCAGCTACCTGACAGCACACCCTTTTACGATCTGGCGCACACAGGTCATTCTGCGCAAGCGAAGCGTAGTCGCAGAATCTGGTATCAACCTGTCCAGTCTGGTTTCTGGCTATGGATTCCGCGACTTCGCGCGGAATGACGTCCCGTTGCTAAGTCATTGTGGCTTAACCACTGACGTTCGCACCTGACCTCAGGATTTTCCGTGCATACCGAGACCTGCAACATATTATTCCGTCGTTTTCAGGCGGCTGATCCGCACCCGACGACTGAACTTTGTTATCAATCGCCGTTTGAACTGCTGATTGCGGTTATTTTATCCGCACAGGCGACAGATAAAAGCGTCAATAAGGCGACCGCGACCTTATTTGCCAGCGCGAATACGCCGCAGGCGATTCTGACACTGGGCGAAGCCGGTCTGAAACAACATATTCAGACTATCGGTCTGTACAACAGCAAGGCCAGACATATTATCGCAACCTGTCAGCGCCTGCTGGAACATCATCAGGGCCAGGTGCCGGCAGAACGTGCCGCCCTGGAGGCCTTGCCGGGTGTCGGGCGTAAAACGGCAAATGTGGTGCTGAATACCGCATTCGGCCAGCCGACGATGGCAGTTGATACACATATCTTCCGGGTGGCAAACCGTACGGGTCTGGCTGCGGGTCGGACTGTGCTGGCAGTTGAAAAAAGACTATTGCAGGTGATCCCGTCAGACTATCTGCAGCATGCGCACCACTGGCTGATTCTGCACGGACGCTATACTTGTACGGCGCGCAAACCACGCTGTAACGACTGTATGATTTCGGATCTGTGTGAGTATCCGATAACAGAGCGAACAATGCATGCATAAGACGACTCATTTTGGCTACCGCACCGTTGAAACGCAGGATAAGGCCGGTCTGGTGCGTGAGGTATTTGACAGCGTGGCAGATCGGTATGACCTGATGAATGACCTGATGTCATTCGGTATCCATCGGGTATGGAAACGTGTGGCGCTGCAGCTGGTCGGCGTACGCCCTGGCCATACGGTGCTGGATCTGGCTTCCGGCACTGGTGATCTGGTGACCCGGATGGCTGGGCTGGTCGGGCCAACCGGCCAGGTGATCATGTCCGATATCAATGCAGCGATGCTGCAGCATGGGCGGGACCGGCTGATTGATAGTGGCCAGGCACGCCCGGTGCGCTACCTGCAGATGGATGCGGAACAATTGCCATTACCCGATGACAGTATTGATCGGATCACTATCGCCTTTGGTCTGCGTAATATCACTGAT
Source organism: Gammaproteobacteria bacterium (assembly GCA_020630515.1). Taxonomy (GTDB): domain Bacteria; phylum Pseudomonadota; class Gammaproteobacteria; order Chromatiales; family Chromatiaceae; genus JAHDBG01. The sequence goes on along the minus strand of JAHDBG010000006.1, from coordinate 10,361 downwards.
AAAGACCGGGCATTAACGGAGATGTATCGTGTGCTGAAGCCGGGCGGGCGTGCCCTGATTCTGGAGTTTTCCAGACCAGCATATCAGCCGCTGCGTACCCTCTATGACACCTATTCATTTAACATTTTACCCCGCCTGGGTGACTGGGTGGCCGGGGATGGCGACAGCTACCGCTATCTGGTGGAGTCTATCCGCCGGCATCCGGATCAGGCAACCCTGCGTTGTCGGCTGGAGGCCGCCGGATTTGAGCATTGTGACGTACATAATCTGAGTGGTGGGATTGTCGCAATCCATCGCGGACATAAACTGTGAGTCGGATCAATGCGCTACGTGACTGGAGCTGTCACGCACTGGAGGCGGTTTGTAACCAATTGCTGGCACAGGATCCGTACACCGCAGATCAGCTGGCAGCTGATCAGGGTCGCTGTATCGGCATCGCCATCACTGATCCTGACCTGACATTATATGTGGTGCCGGATCATACCGGACGCATCCGGCTGTACACCGAATGGGCAGGTACCCCCGATTGTCTGATCCGGGGCAATAGCTACGATCTGTTCTGTGCACAGGACGGTGCGCAGGCGACCCGATTGTTATTTTCCGGCAGATTGCAGATACAGGGCGAGACCGGGCTGGGCCAGCGTTTCAGTCGCGCGCTGGGTGGTCTGCAGATTGATTGGGAAGAACATCTGTCGCACTGGATCGGTGACCCTCTGGCGTATCAGACAGGACAAGCTGCCCGGTCTGTCTGCCAGACTGTTGCGACCCGGCACCAGATCTGGCGGGAAAATATCGCAGACTATCTGACGGAAGAGGCGCGTCTGACCCCACATGCCGCAGAGCTGCAGGCGCAGACTGCTGAAATCGGTGCGTTACGTGACGATGCTGAACGTCTCGCAGCCCGTATCCGCCAGCTGGAAACGAGCTGATGCATTCGGTATTTCGCCTGTTCCAGACCTTGCGGATCCTGTTGCACTACCGGTTGGAGGAACTGATTCCGGCCCATTACCGTAATCTGCGTTTGTGCTGCCGATTATTCGGTGGCTGGCGCCGGGCAGCCACAACACCGCTTGGCGTACGTATCCGCGAAGCGTTGCAGAAGCTGGGCCCGATTCAGGTCAAGTTCGGCCAGGCCTTATCTACCCGACGCGACTTGCTGCCCGATTTCATCGCTAACGAACTGGTTAAACTGCAGGATCAGGTACCACCGTTTCCCGGCGTACAGGCGCAGCAACAGATTGAACAGGCACTACAGGCTCCGATACACACCTTATTCGCGGACTTCAGTCTGGAACCACTGGCCTCGGCATCTATTGCACAAGTGCATGCAGCGACCTTGCCGGATGGTACCCAGGTCGTCGTCAAGGTGGTGCGTCCGGATATCCTCGGCACGATCAGACGCGATCTGCAATTGTTACTGCTGATCGCCCGCCTGATACAACGCGTTATTCCGGATGCCCGTCGTCTGCACTTGATTGAACTGGTACAGGACTACGACAAAATCATCCATGATGAACTGGATCTGATGCGTGAAGCCGCGAACTGTACCCTGCTCCGGCGTAACTTTACCGGCAGCGACCTGTTATATGTCCCGCAGATCTATTGGAACTATACCTGTGAAACGGTCATGGTGCAGGAGCGCATCTATGGCACGCCGGTTGATCAGGTGGATACGCTGCGCGAACAGGGCATTCAGATTCCGCAACTGGCAGAACGCGGCGTCGAAATCTTTTTTACTCAGGTGTTCCGCGATAACTTTTTTCACGCGGATATGCATCCGGGTAACATCTTTGTCGGTGCTGACGGGCGCTATCTGGGGGTGGATTTTGGCATCATGGGTACCCTGACCCGCACTGATCAGCGTTATCTGGCTGAAAACCTGCTGGCCTTCTTTCACCGCGATTATTACAAGATCGCCGAGCTGCACATCACTTCCGGCTGGGTGCCATCAGGTACCCGCATCACTGAATTTGAGGCTGCGATCCGCACCGTCAGTGAACCCATCTGGCAACGCCCGATCAGCGAGATATCATTCGGTCAATTCTTATTACGCCTGTTTCAGACAGCGCGCCGCTTCCGGATGGAAATACAGCCCCAGCTGGTCCTGTTACAAAAGACACTGCTCAATATCGAAGGTCTGGGACGGCAACTGTATCCTGACCTGGATCTGTGGCAGACTGCCAAACCTTTTCTGGAACGCTGGCTGGCTGATCAGGTTGGCCCGCGTGCGTTTGCGCAACGCATTCGTGCCAGTTTGCCGGCATTGTCTGAAACCTTACCTGAACTGCCGCAGCTCGCTCACCAGGCCCTGCAACACGTCAGCCACCAGACACAACACCTGCAGGCGCAACAGGCCGCTATACAACATGGACAGGACCGACTGGCACAACATCAACGCAGCCAGCGCCGCATCCTGGTTGGTAGCAGTCTGTTACTTGGCGGCATTCTGCTCAGCCTGACCGGGCAACCATTGTGGCCTGATCAACTGTATCTCAGCTGGCTGCTGATCGCCATCGGTTGCGGTTCTTTGTTGTATAGTTTATTCAGAAGCTGAAACTGATGTGCAGGTCATGCATGCCGGCATCCCGATAAGTGGCTATCTCCTGCAGATCAATCATGTCACCATCTGTTCCGGCGGCCCGGTTCACCACCAGTGCCAGACTGGCATACGCCAGACCCAGCTCGCGCGCCAGCGCGGCTTCCGGCATCCCGGTCATACCAACCATATCGCACCCATCCTGTTGCAGGCGGCGGATTTCTGCAGCTGTTTCCAGTCCGGGACCCTGAGTTGCACCATATACCCCGCGTGGTACACAGGCGATGTCGCCAGACTGAGCTGCCTGCAGCAGGGCCTGGCGTAACGGCGTGCTGTAGGGTGAGCTGAAATCAATATGCCCGAAGGTATTGTCCAGGCTGTTCGCAAATGTGTGTTCGCGACCATAGGTGTAATCAATGATCTGATCCGGGATACTGATCACGCCTGGCCCCAGCTCAGGATGGATGCCGTCGCCCGGCACAGGCGTGATCCAGGCGGCTGTGGCACAGGGTCGGGCGGCGTAATGTTCTGAATCGCACCCGGTTTCGGGTGGACGCTTGACGCCAGTTTTCGTATTTAATATTATTCGATATTATTACACTCCCGCTTACAGGAGCTTGCTATGTCCGGCGCAACTACCATGACCGTACGTCTTAACCCGAGTCTGTATGACTTTGTCAGAACGCATATCGGTCAGAACGGAACCTACGAAAACATCAGCGAATACATCCGCTCTCTGATCCGGCGTGATAAGGAGCAGGCGGAACAGGCAGCTTGTGAGCGTCTGAAGATAGAGTTACAGCATGCCTTCAGTGCGCCGGAAGAGACTTACCAACCACTGACTGCTGATGACATTATCTGTCGCCATATTACACGATGAGCCATGTGCGTATCCAGCAGGCTGCAGCGCAGCGTCTGGATGATATCTATCAGTACGGCATGCGCCAGTGGGGTGTCAGGCAGGCAGAGGACTACCTGCGCGGCTTATTTGCGACATTTGACAACATAGCTGATCAGCAGGTCGCATCACGTCCGATACCGGCAGAATTTGGCGTTCGTGGTTATTATTATCGGTACTGGAAGCACTTTGTTTACTGGAAAGTTCTGCGCACAGGTGATATCGGTATTGCCACCATACTACATGAAAAGATGCACCAGACAGCACGCTTCAAAGATGATTTCGGCGCCCTGTCAGATAACCGAGGGCAACCAGACCGCAGCTGACTTCGCAAAGCAAAGTAAATATCCTCTGGCAAAGCCGGAGGATATTTACTCACTGAAGTTACGCACTGCACACAACAACGTCATTCTGCGCGGCAGCATCGCTGCCGTCGCAGAATCTTCTTGATTTACCCTCCAAATCTACGCAAATCTGGTGCCGCTGGTGATGGATTCCGCGACTTCGCTACGCTCCGCGCGGAATGACATGTAGGGCCATCCAGGAAGGTCGGCAAAAATAGTCTGTTTAATAGGCTTGTGCGTAACTACAGTTACTCAGAAACTACAGGATGCCTCTGATCATTATGCTGAACATGAAAGATGTCATTTGATTATTTAATCATTGGTAATTCTATCTCAGGCCTGACAACAGCTTACCGTCTGGCACAATTAGCCACTCATGCGAAGATCGGTATCGTAGGTCCGGCCGCTCGGACGGGTAGTGCAACCATGGCGGCTGGTGCCATGCTGGGTTTGTTCGGCGAGGTGACCGCTGAAAACTATGCTGATCATTATGACAGGGCATATTTTGAACTGGCCTACCATGCGCAATCAATGTGGCCTGATTTTATTGATGAGATTAACAGTCAGGTAGATCCTGAGGACTCTGTTCAGATTCATCCTGATGGTACATTTATATTATTCAACACGCAGGATACACATGATTATCATGCCATATTAAGTACCTTACAAGAATATAAAGAACCGTACGAAGTCGTGGCGCCGGAAGACATTCCCGGACTGGCCCCGGAACAGTCTGCATGCACTTCAGCTGGTATTTATATTCCCCGGGAGCGTTCAGTTAATCCTATCGCTGTATTACAGGCATTAGAACATGTATTGAAAAAAAATCCTGCGGTAACACAGATTAATGATACTGCTGTTCAGCTATGTACGACACAACCGGATCATATGGCCATGGCTGGTGTCAGGTTGAGTAATGGTGACCTGCTACATGCAGGTCAGGTCATACTTGCTGCTGGTGTGGGTTCCCAGGATTTAATGGACACATTACCCGGATTAGCAGGGCGTATCCCGTATCTTATGTCAGGCGATGGTGTTTCATTCAGCCTTGATCAGCAGGCGCTGGGGTCAGCACAGATTCAGCATGTGATGCGTACGCCTAACCGGGCTGGTGCCTACAGCTTACATGTTGTCCCTGGTGTAAAGAATCATCGTTTTTTATATCTGGGTGCAGGCAATATCATGCAGTGGAAGCCGCAGTCAGGTACCTCTGTCGGGAATACCGCCTGTATTATGCGAAATAGTTTACGCGAAATCAGCAAACACCTCGGCAATGCGCGTTTGTTAAGGCTGAACCGGGGCAATCGTCCGACCACTGTTGACGGCTATCCGCTGTTCGGTGCCTGTACCTGTATTGCAGGATTATGGTTGCTGACCGGTACTGGTCGTGACGGTTTTCAGCGCTCACCTTTATTGAGCTGGCATATGGCCAGAAAACTCACTGGTACAACAACGTCATCCGCAGCAGAGCAAACAACCCGGGCGATCTTCGAGGCCTTCTCGCCCGAGCGTCCGCCAGTACAGACCTGCAGTCAGGCACAAGCCATTGCGCAGCTGCAGCATGACATTGATCGTGCACGACAGCATAAAGCCGATGGTATATTGACTGCTGAATTACAGACATGCCTGCCGGATCGGTTGTATGCGGAGATATCACGTGTGTATGCACAACTGGACACCAACCTGGCCTTACCCTCCATGACCCTGTTACCGATTCTGTGTCGCCGCTGGCCGATCGACAGTCTGAAAAGCTATCTGGATGCGGCAAAACATTGTCATCCCGTGCGCAGCGCAGCGGCAGCATGATGCATATAACAGCACAAATCACCCTGATCACCAGGATCTGAATCTTATGCCATACACAACACCGGCCATGCAACGCCGCCTGGAACAACTGGAAACCCACCTGCAGGCTGAAAACCCGGTCCTGCTGCAGGTTGTGCAGCGTTTTCGCCAGCTGGATCAGGTTGCGTATCGTATGGGTCTGCTGGAATCTGGTGAGTCTTATGCCACGCAGATTCCCTGGTGGCCGCTGATCGCGGTGCTGGGTACCTTCTCAGCCGGCAAATCCAGCTTTATCAATCAGTATGCCGGGGTACCGCTGCAACGCAGTGGCAACCAGGCCGTGGACGATAAATATACCGTGATCTGTTACAGCAGCTCGCCGGAGACCCGTACGTTGCCCGGGCTTGCACTGGATTCAGACCCTCGCTTTCCGTTTTATAAAGTCAGCGATAAAATTGAGCCGATTGCCCGGGGAGAAGGCGCGCGGATAGATGCCTATCTGCAACTGAAGACCTGTCCTGCTGAAGTATTGCGTGGCAAAATCCTGATTGATTCACCTGGCTTTGATGCGGATGCGCAGCGTACCTCGACCCTGAAGATCACGGAACATATTATTAACCTGTCGGATCTGGTGCTGGTCTTTTTTGATGCCCGTCATCCGGAACCGGGTGCGATGCGTGACACACTGACGCATCTGGTGCGGAATACCATTCAGCGCAACGACTCCGAAAAGTTTTTATACATCCTGAACCAGATTGACACGACTGCTCGTGAAGACAATCCGGAAGAAGTGGTGGCTGCCTGGCAACGTGCGCTGGGCGAATGTGGTCTGACCGCAGGTCGTTTTTACACCATCTATAACGCAGCCGCAGCGAACCCTATCGAAGACGACGTATTGCGCGCGCGATTTGAAAAACGACGGGATCAGGATCTCGGTGCGATACAGGAACGCATGCAACAGGTTGAAGTGGAGCGGGCCTACCGGATCATCGGTGCGCTGGAACAGACTGCCCGTAGCTTCAGTGATAAGGCCGTACCCGCCCTGCAGAACCTGTTACATCGCTGGCGCAAACGTACCCTGATTGCAGATGGTGTGGTATTCAGCACCCTGCTGTTTACCTTTATCTTTTTCAGCTGGTCTGACTGGCAGGGCCTGAGCTATCAGGCCACCTGGTGGCAGTGGCTCACGGCCACGCCGCTCAGCAGTCTATGCACCGGGCTGGGACTGGCTGCTGCTGCCTTCAGTCTGCACCTGTATCTGCGCCAGCTGGCAGCAAACGGTCTGTTGCGTTACGCGCGGCGGCTGGGAACACATCATCAACTGAATCTGGTACATGCATTTCGCACCAACACGCGTAGCTGGCGCAACCTCTGGCGTCAGCAGCCGGTCGGCTGGCGCAAAAAACATCAGCGCCAGGTCAGTACCGTGTTAGAACAGACGGATCGTTTTGTGCAGGAACTGAATGACCGCTTTGCCAATCCTTCCGGTCGTACCGAATAAGGCGAGTTACCTGGAGGAAACCAGACATCATGTGTGGAATCAGTGGTGAACTGCGTCGCGACGGACAGATGGCATCGGTCGCAACGATACACACGATGCTGGCGCATCTGGCACGCCGCGGGCCGGACGATCAGGGTACCTGGTGTCAGCGCCAGGTTGCACTGGGACATCGGCGCCTGGCGATTATTGACCTGAGTGCACAATCGCACCAACCGATGACAGATGGCGCGCTTTGCCTGGTATTCAACGGCGCGATCTATAACTATCGTGCATTGCGGGCTGAGTTGCAGGGTAAGGGTCATACGTTTGTCAGTCACGGCGATACAGAAGTCATCCTGCAGGCCTACCGCGAATGGGGTACAGACTGTCCGCGTTATCTGGAAGGGATGTTTGCGTTTGCCTTGTGGGACGGAACGCAGCAATGCCTGTTTGCCGCACGTGACCGGTTTGGTATCAAACCATTCTATTATGTTGATACTACCCGTCACTTCCGGTTTGCCTCCAATACGCAGGCACTCCTGGCAGCCGGCGAGGTGGACACCCGGCTGGATCCGGTCGGGCTGCATTTTCAATACAGTCTGCATGGGGTGGTACCGGCACCCCACACAATACTGCGTGGTATTCGCAAACTGGAACCTGCGCACAGCCTGCTGATCACAGCAGATGGCAGTGTGCAGACCCAGCGCTACTGGACAC
>JAHDBG010000006.1:0-2501 GCA_020630515.1 Gammaproteobacteria bacterium | reverse complement strand
CACAGCCTGCTGATCACAGCAGATGGCAGTGTGCAGACCCAGCGCTACTGGACACTGGATGCACGGCGCACCGAACCGGCCAGAACCGAACCGGAATGGACAGAGGCGATCCGGGAAGCCTTGCTGACCGCCGTGCGTAAACGGTATACGGTTGCGGATGTGCCAGTCGGTGTCTTACTGTCGGGTGGACTGGATTCGAGCCTGTTAGTTGCCTTACTGGCAGCCAGCGGGGCGACACAGATACCGACTTACTCGATTGGCTTTGAAGATCAGCCGGAAGAGCGGGGCAGCGAATTTGAATATTCAGATCAGATCGTTGCGCGTTACCAGACACAACATCACAAACTGGTGATACCGAACGACCAGGTACTGCAACGGTTGCCCGCAGCGATAGCCGCGATGGCCGAACCGATGTTCGGGCAGGATGCCGTTGCCTTTTATCTGCTGGCAGAGCAGGTATCACAACATAGCAAAGTAGTGCAGTCCGGCCAGGGTGCAGACGAAGTGTTCGGTGGCTATTTCTGGTATCCACGGATGCAGGCTGAAACCAGTGGCAGCCGCCTGGAGCGATTCCGGCGCCATTATGTTGACCGGGATCATGCCGAACTGATGCAGTTGCTCACGCCGGCATATCACGGACCGGATGTCACCAGTGACTATCTTGCTCGCCAGCTGGCGGATGTGCATACTGACGACTTTATGGATGCGGTGCTCAAGCTGGATGTGACCACGCTGATTGTGGACGATCCGGTGCGGCGGGTGGACAACATGACCATGGCCTGGGGGCTGGAGGCACGGGTACCCTTTCTGGATCACCACCTGGTTGAACTGGCCGCACAATGCCCGACACAGCTCAGACTGGCGTCCGGTGGCAAACATCTGCTGAAACAGATTGCACGTGGGCTGATTCCGGATGCGGTGATTGACCGGCCCAAAGGCTATTTCCCGATGCCGGCACTGAAATATGTGCGCGGCCCCTTTCTGGCGGCCATGCGGGATACCTTGAATGCCCGCGCCTGTCGTGAACGAGGCTTATTCAGCCGCGACTATATCGACCGGTTGCTGGATGCACCGGATCAGCATCATACCCGCATTCAGGGCAGCAAACTGTGGCAGCTGGCGCTGCTGGAACACTGGCTGCAATCCCATCATCTGTGATCTTGCGGAGTTATTTATGATGTCCGATACACTGAATACAGTCCGATACCGGGCGCGGTCAGGCCGGTGGGTTGCGCTGTGCCTGCTGCTGATGCTCGGGGTGGCCTGTTCCACGAATCCGGTGACTGGTGAGCGCGAACTCAGTCTGGTCAGTGAGCAGCAGGAACTGGCGATGGGGGAACAATATTATGGCCCGTATCGACAGCAGCAGGGTGGGGATTATATTATTGATGAAGACCTGACCCAATATATACAATCAGTTGCGCAACGACTGGTGGCGGTGAGTGATCGTCCGCTACCGTATGAGTTCCGCGTCGTGAACGACAGTACACCGAATGCCTGGGCGCTGCCGGGCGGTAAGATTGCGCTGCATCGTGGCCTGTTGCTGGCGCTGCAGAATGAAGCGGAGCTGGCAGCGGTGCTGGCGCATGAGATTATACATGCTGCTGCTCGCCACAGTGCACAGAGTATGCAGCGGGATATGTTACTGCAGGGCGCAGTATTTGCTGCGGGCGTGGCGCTGGCGGATTCTGAATATCAGAAAATCGGGGAGCTGGGTGCGACTCTGGGCGCGCATCTGACCCGTTTTCACTTCAGTCGCGATGCAGAACGTGAATCAGATGAATATGGCATCCGTTATATGGTGCGTGCTGGCTATGATCCACAGGCCGCCGTGTCGCTGCAGGAAACGTTCGTTAAGCTGAAGGACAACAAAGACACGAACTGGCTGGAAGGCCTGTTTGCGTCCCATCCGCCATCGCAGGAACGGGTGCAGAACAATCGTCAGTTGGTACAGGCACTGGGTAATCCTGGCGGGCGTCTGGGCACAGCAGAATATCAGCAAGCCACCGCCTATCTGCGCCGGGTGCAACCGGCGTACCAGCTATATGATCAGGCAACGGCAGCGTTGCGTAATAAACAGCCGGAACAGGCCTTATCGCTGGTGAATCAGGCATTACGCATTGAGCCTGAAGAGGCACTGTTTCACGGATTACGCGGACATATCCGGCATAGTCAGGGGCGTGATAAGGCCGCGATGACAAACTTTGATCGCGCAATCGCGCTGAATCCGGATTATTTCGGGTTTTATCTGGCGCGAGGCCTGTTACAGCAAAGACGCAGTAATGATGCAGCAGCACAACAGGATCTGCAAATCAGTGCCGATCTGTTGCCAACACCTGAAGCTCTGTTCGGGCTGGGTGAACTGGCGCAGACGGCAGGTGATAAACAGACGGCGATCCGGCATTTTGGTCAGGTCGCGCAGTCCGGGTCTGACCTGGCAAGGCGTGCTGGTGAGCGACTGGCCAGGCTGGATCTGGCGGCACACCCGGCACGTTTTCTGC
>JAHDBG010000059.1 GCA_020630515.1 Gammaproteobacteria bacterium | reverse complement strand
TACACGAAATCTATTGCTAAATCAATTGCTTACTAAAAACTGTCCGAAGTGTTGAGATACCTGTAAAGCGATATATCACGACCTGGCAAACAATGCAGCATGGGGTCTGTCTGCCCTGAGTAAAATCCCAACCTCAGGATTAGAATTTGAAGGCATGTCTGAAGAAGAAAAACGCCGGTTAAACAACCTTCCAGCGATGATTTATCACGGTGTGAAGACCGAAGAAGCAGTACTCATGCGGATGAATGCTGTCCCGCGCAGTATCGCGGAAGCTGCGGGTTCTGATTTTAAGCATCACTGTTCTGATAATGGATTCACTTCCGGTGCTGCAAAACAATATCTGCAATCATTACAATCAGCTGATTGGGAAAGAATAAAGCCTGAGTCAGCAGCTATGTCCGGCAATGATTACGCAACAGTATGGAAAAGACTTTCAGGATTTTAAACAGGAAAATATTATGATGCGGGTTAAACCATTATTTGTGGCGAGTCTGAGTATGGCGATGATCGGATGTGCGAGCGTGATGCCGGGTGGTGAACGCACTAACCCGGCACCCGTAGTGAATGAGGGTGGCGAGACTGAGACAGTCACGCAGCCAGCAACAGGCACATCTGGTGCGATATTTGATCCGCTGGGTGATCCGGCACAACCGCTGGACAGTCCGGATCCGCTGCTGAAACAGCGCATCTTTCATTTCGAGTTTGATGACAGCAGTCTGCGTCCGGCAGATTTTGCCGCCCTGCGTGCTCATGCACGTTACCTGAATACGCATCCACGCCAGCGGGTACTGATCGCCGGGCATGCAGATGAGCGCGGTTCACGCGAATATAACATCGCGCTGGGAGAACGCCGGGCAGTGGCAGTACGGCAGTTTTTTGCGGCAGAAGGTGTGCATCCGACACAAACAGATGTGATCAGCTATGGCGAAGAAGTGCCGTTGAATCGTGCACAGAACGCAGCTGCCTGGTCTGAAAACCGTCGGGCCCAGTTATATTATTCACAGCCCTGACCTACTTGAGGAAATTTCAAAATGATCAGAAAGTATCTCAGTCTGCTGGTTATTCTGGGTTTAACCGGCTGTACCACGTTAGATTCGGTATATCAGGGTACAGTGGGGCTGACTGATCCGGATAGCGTTAAGCTACGCGGTGATGTCGAATGGCTGAATCCGCAACCGAATGTGCGCTTTTCAGATGACATGACAGTATATCTGCGGGTGCGTAACAGCTCCGGAAGTGAGTTTCCGATCAGTCGGTTGCGGTCGCAAGTCGCGGATGAAATAGCCGCCGCCGGCTATCAGCTGGTGCGTCAGCCAGGTCAGGCACACTATGTGCTGCGGGTGAACGTACGAGGTTATGGTGAAGATGCCGCAGCGGAGTTTTCCAGCGGGGCTGGTGCCGCGATTGGTGGTCTGATCGGATATGGTGTGTCCAGCAACGATAAGTATAAGGCTGCTGCCGGCGTCGGTGGTGCCGTGCTGGGTGAAGTAGTCACCAACGTCCTGCGCAACCGCAATAAACAGGTGCGGATTGAGCTGGTGACTGATCTGACCGTGGGTGAGCGGATCGAAGGCGGGGTGCAGACAACCCGCACAACCGGTGGTAACCGGCAATTACGCAGCCGGCGTGGGGACAACCAGACAGGGAATACCGGCAGTGCACGCACCCGGTCCGGTGAACGCCAGGTGGTTGAGATTACCGAAGACTTTCTGAACCACGAGAATCGTCTGGTGGCATCCGCTGAACGAATGAAACTGACACCAGAAGAAGCGCTGGATTTTTTATTAGCTAAGATGGTGGGTGCAATCAGCGGCGTTCTGCCATGACCATGCTGAATAGTTCGACATGGCACTACCTGGTCTGCGGACTGTGCGCATTCAGTCTGGCGCCCTGGGTGGTAGCAGCAACACCGGATACCGATCAGCGGCTGCAACTGCTGGAACGGCGCGCAGGCAAGATTACTGAACTGACCCTGCAGATACACACATTACAACGCACAAATAATCAGTTGCGTGGTCAGATTGAGTTACTGCACCATCAGCTGGCACAGATGGAACGCAGGCAACTTGATCGTTACCAGGACTTAACGCAGCGTCTGGACGCACTCAACCGGCCTGCCACCACACCGCACCCACCGGTCACGCTGCCATCGCTGCCGGATGAGTCTCCGCAACCAACCTTGAGCACCGCTGTTGAATCAGCGCCTGAATCAGCCGAACAGGCATATGCAGCTGCCTGGGCCCTGCTGAGCCCGCAACAACGCCAGTATGCGCAGGCAGTATCGGCATTCCGGGCATTTTTAGCAGATTATCCGCAACATTCACTGGCAGTAAATGCTTATTACTGGCTGGGTGAAGCACACTTCGTGCTGCAGGACAACGCCGCAGCACTAACAGCATTCACGCAGGTCGTGGAAAAATATCCGGATAGCACTAAAGTACCGGACGCCTGGTATATGATCGCACGGATTTATCAGGCCCGGAACGACCTGACAACAGCACGTCAGATATGGCAGCAGATTGTGCAGGATCACCCGGATACACAAGCAGCAACGTCAGCACAGAACAAACTGACCGGGCAGACACAACCACAGACGGATGCTGATGCAGAATCCTGAGAAGGCCGTGGTACTCGTCTCCGGCGGACTGGATTCGGCAACCGCGCTGGCCTGGGCGCGAGCAGAAGGGTTTGCCTGCTATGCGCTCAGTTTTGCATATGGGCAACGCCATCAGGCGGAACTGCAGGCCGCACAGCAAGTGGCGCAGGCGGCCGGGGTGGTCGAACATCAGGTGATGCCACTCGCTTTGGATGTGATCGGTGGCTCAGCATTGACCGACACCGCGATCGCGGTGCCGGAGTATGCCGAACAACCCGGTATACCAATCACCTATGTACCCGCACGCAACACCATTTTTTTATCTATAGCACTGGGTTGGGCCGAGGTGTTAACAGCACAACATCTGGTCATCGGGGTAAATGCGGTGGATTATTCAGGCTACCCCGATTGTCGCCCCGCCTTTATCCAAGCGTTTACCCAGCTGGCACAGCTGGCAACCCGGGCCGGAGTGGAAGGGCAACCTCTGCAGATTCATGCCCCGCTATTGCATCTGAGCAAGGCAGAGATCATTCTTAAGGGTCTGGTCTACCAAATAGATTACAGCCTGACTGTATCCTGTTATCAGGCAGATGCTACGGGGCAGGCGTGTGGCCGGTGTGACTCATGTGTATTGCGCGCACAGGGATTCACTGCAGCGGGTGTGCCGGATCCCACACGTTATGTGTCATGAACAATGCACACACTTCAGCACCCTGACATCAAGCCCGTTATCCGCAGAGTACAACGCTGATGAATCATTGCTTGCCTTTCAAACTCATTTGTAGCAACATGCCTTCTTAATCACCCGGATCTTAAGGAGGCCTATGACCATGACCCGCATCTCCAGTCGCGACTTCAACCAAGATGTCAGCCACGCAAAACGTGCTGCACTTGCCGCACCAGTGATCATTACTGACCGGGGCAAACCAGCCCACGTTCTGCTTAACTTTCAGGATTACGAAAAAATGCTGGCAAAGCAGCCAGACATCACCGAATTACTCAGCATGCCTGAGGACGACGCCATTGAATTTGAACCACCCGAGGCGCAGAACCTGTATCAGACGCACGCTTTCTGATGTATATCTTAGATACCAATGTCATCTCTGAATTGCGCAAGATGAAGTCCGGTCGTGCGCACGAGAGCGTGGTGTACTGGGCAAACCAGCTTTCCAGTGGTCTGTTATTTATCTCGGTGATCACGATCCTGGAAATTGAAACCAGTATTCTGTCACTCGCACGGCGCGATACCAGGCAGGCTGACAGACTACGCCACTGGTTAAAAAGACAGGTCTTACCGACATTTGCAGCACGCACACTGGCCATAGACACAGCGATTGCACAACGCTGCGCCAGCCTGCAGGTGCCGGACCGGTGTGCCGATCGGGATGCCCTGATAGCCGCCACCGCACTGGAACACGATATGATCGTTGCCACCCGTAATGTGGCTGACTTTGCGGCAACTGGCGTGGAACTGGTGAACCCCTGGAAGTTTTAAGGAACCTGCGGACGGTCTGCTTCACACGCTACCTGTCTCATCTACTGTCAACAACATACCATGTCAGACACAGCACGCCACTACAACGCCACTGATCGCTGCCTGCACATCATAGATCAGGTGATACAAACCTTATCTGGCCAACCGAAGACGACAGGGCGGGACAACCCGGCCCGGGGTGTTCCGGAAGGCAACCTGACGGCGGCAGAACGTGCACACCATGCGCGACTGATGCGCATTAACCATACCGGCGAGATCTGTGCCCAAGGCCTGTATCAGGGCCAGGCGCTGACTGCACGCAGCACCGCCACCCAGGCTGCGATGCAACAGGCTGCAGCCGAAGAAAACGACCACCTGGCCTGGTGCGACCAACGTATCCGGCAACTGGGCGGGCGACACAGCTACCTGAATCCGCTGTGGTTCGCCGGTTCCTTCGCACTCGGTGCCAGTGCCGGTGCCCTGGGAGATCGCTGGAGCCTCGGCTTTGTCGCCGAGACCGAACGCCAGGTTGAAGGCCATCTCGGCAGACATCTGGATCAGATCACACCGGCAGATCAGCCAACCCGCTGTATCCTGGCACAGATGCAGGCAGATGAAACCGCACATGGTGCCGAGGCACGCGCGCAGGGCGGTGCTGACCTGCCACTCCCCATACAGCTGGCGATGCAGGCAGCCTCACGCCTGATGACCCATACCGTCTATTATTGCTAACCACCGCTATGCCACATCCCGCCCTCAGCCATCTGCCGCTGATCCATCAGGGTAAAGTCCGCGACAGCTATGCCCTGGACGCACACCACCTGCTGATTGTCACCACAGACCGCCTGTCTGCCTTTGATGTGGTGCTACCGCAAACCATTCCGGGCAAGGGTGAAGTCCTGACCCGGATCACCGACTTCTGGCTGGCCCGCACCCGGCATCTGATTCCGAATCACCAGACAGATATCCCACTGACAACAGCACTACCGGATAGCACCGCCTGTACTACATTATGCGACCGGGCACGCATCGTGAAGCGGTTGCAACCCGTGCCAATTGAAGCGATTGTCCGCGGTTATCTGATCGGTTCCGGCTGGCAGGACTACCAGCGTACCGGTAACATCTGCGGCATTGATCTGCCTGCCGGCCTGCCACAGGCAGCCCGGCTGCCGGAACCGATTTATACCCCATCCAGCAAGGCAGCCGTCGGCGCGCATGACGAAAATATCAACTATGCCACGACCGAACAGCTGATCGGATCGACTCTGGCACAACAGATCCGGGACATCAGCCTGCACCTGTATTGCGAGAGTGCAGCCTATGCACTGGAACGCGGTATCATCATCGCGGATACCAAATTTGAATTTGGTCTGGACGACACCGGCCAGTTACACTTGATAGATGAAGTCCTGACCCCTGACGCTTCGCGTTTCTGGCCGGTAGCCGGTTATCAGACCGGCATCAGCCCACCCAGCTTTGACAAACAATTTGTGCGCGACTATCTGGAGACACTTGACTGGCCAAAAACGCCACCGGGTCCTGACCTGCCCTCTGAGATCATCGCAAAAACCGCTGCAAAATATCACGAAGCGGAACAACGGCTGACGCGAGCCTGACACAACCTACTATATTGGAGACTGTTATGAAGATACGTACCCTGCTACTACTGATCACCCACGGTCTTGTCGGCCTTGCCGGCTTTGCTGGCGGTATCTATACCCTACCAATACTGACAGCACCGCCAGCCCCTGATGTTGCCAGCATCAAAACCCTGTCAGCACAAGCCACTTACACCGCTGAATTCCGCAGAGATCTGCAAGACAGTGACTTTTTACACTGGGGTGAAGGGACTGTGTCCATCAGCCCTGAGACCATCACCCTGATGGGTGAGCTGGCACCCGGACCTGATTATAAGCTGTATCTGTCGCCACACTTTGTCGAAACAGAATCTGATTTTAACCGCCTGAAGGCTGACATGGCTCAGGTTGGTGATATCAGAACCTTTGCAAACTTTGCCGTTTCAGTGCCTGCCGACATTGATCCGTCAGCCTTTAACACAGTGATCGTGTGGTGCGAATCATTCGGGCAGTTTATCACCGCTGCCAGATACCAGTAAAACCAGTATTCATGTCCACGAATACATTTTCTGAGCAACTGAATCAGCATAAGGCACTGCACCAACGCAGCAAAAATGCAGGTGAAAAAATCTCTGAAATGAGAATGAAGCTAAAAAACAAAATAGATTGTAAGGATTATCAGGACTATACGTTATATTGCGGCGGTTCATTAGGCAGAGAAGACATTGGAAGTCGATCTGACCTGGATTTATTTATCATTTCAAAGAAAGAAAGTAACGACATAAAAAGACTGGATAATATTGTTTTATTTTCTCATCTGATTGAAATAAACAAGGAGCTGGGCTATCCTGAATTCAGTAACGATGCTCAATATTTGGAAACACATGCCTTCTCAGATATATTAGCCCACTTAGGTTCTCCTGCAGACGACAACAAAAATTTATTCACTGTCAGGATGTTGCTGTTATTAGAAAGCAAGTTTGCCTTTAATGAGCCGCTATATCAAAAACTTATTGAGGAAACGATAGAAAAATACTTTCGTGATAAGGATCATGGAAAAGACTTTAATCCCATGTTTCTGGTCAACGATATTCTGAGATATTGGAGAACACTCTGTCTTAACTATGAAATCATCCGGAATGATAAAAAAAAGCCCTGGAGAAAAAAGAATATCAATTTGAAATTCAGCAGAATGCTGACAATATTTGGTACTATACTGCCAATCATCACTTGTAAATCTTTAACCCGGAATTACGTTATCAAACTCACCGGACTCAATCCACTGCAACGTTTTGCGCAAGGCCTGGATTTACTGGATAGCCCTGATCTGATTGAAGGATTTCAAACATTCCTGGACTGCTATGAAAAATTTTTAGTTTACAAGGAGAATATACGGGGAGATGTCACGAAAAATATTAAAAACGAGCTGGATAGCATGTCAGACTCTTTTTCTGGTTTTATGTATCGGGCACTCACGCATAAGAGCATAGAGCAGAAACGAGTAAGATATTTAACAATATAAGTCAGAGAAAATCACACCGATGCACTTTTTATTTCTTGAAATTCTTGATCAGGAGATTGTCAGATTTTTAAGCGAGCTACGTTGTTTATTATCAAAAAAAACTCACAGAACAAATATACATATCACAATTATCGGGCCCAGGGAAAACAAACCCAGACCGAAAAAAACGATAGAACGGTTTCTGGATGAAAAACACGCATTGAAAATATCTGGTGTGGGTCGGTTTATCAATCATTCAGATCATGTGATCTATTTAGCAGCTGAGATCAGCGGATTACGCACACACAAACTTTGGAACAAATCAGATTACCCTGCCTTTAATCCACATATCACCCTGTATAAAGGCAATGATACCGCGCATGCTGACAAAGTATATCATCACCTGAAAGATCAGGGTATCAGCCTGGAAACCACTGATTACGATATCATTCCGTATTGTTCCGGACAACCTGACCTGCTGAGCACACAAAAACGATCATCCTGGACACAATCCATACCCGATAATAATCAAAGGATTTTAGCAGAAATAAAACAACATTTTGCTCCTTAAAATTTAATGGATATCTCTTTAAAATTAACTCTCGAACACGGATTATCTATGTATCAACCTGTATTATCAAAAATAAAGTCTGTATGTTGCCTGATGTCAATGGGAATATTTTTTTATTTTTCTGCGACAACATCTCATGCACTGGATTTTGAATGCGCAGATGACGTTTCTGCACCAGAATATATTGAAGATCCCCGGACTGCAACGGCTGCAGACGTCCTGTATGCAGAGACCCTTGAGTATCTGAGAGGGTTTATCCACATTCTGACCGAAAAGGCAGCCGCATGTGACTGGGGTGCTGAAATAATCACACAAAGCCATCCTGACAATGTGAAGACCTGCCTGAATCAGAAAGAAGATATCGTCACACTGATTCAACAGTCACAAGTGATCTTAGATCACCCTGAGGCATTTCGCGCCTGCTTTGATACGCAGAAAAATTATAAAAAACAGGAGCTGTTCACACCGAACCAACAAATGCAGCAGGAATCATTCGTTGCAGAAT